>JAEYFY010000389.1 GCA_023454395.1 Pseudomonadota bacterium | reverse complement strand
AGGAAACTAAATAGGTCTATTTTATGAAAATGGAACAGCGGTTTAGCCCAAGCAAAGCAGTGTTGATTCTTATTTTGGCAACGTTTACTGGAGGCCTAAGTTTTACTGCTGTTGCGAATTTACCCGCTAGAGCGGTGAAAGATGTTATTCCGGGAATTGTTTATATCAATATTTCAGGGAATGTCATTGCGCCACCGCCTTGCTTAATTAATGACGGCAAAATGATCGAAGTTAATTTTGGTGAGGTAATGAGTACACGTATTGATGGGGTTCGTTATAAAGAGCCTGTTCACTACACCGCGACTTGCCAAAAAATGCCAACTAATGCCATGAAAGTTTATGTTACGGGGAGCGCAACGGGATTCGATTCAAATGCGCTACAAACCAATATTACGGGATTAGGGGTGCGTATTCTGTATCAGGGAAACTTATTAGATTTAGGTAAAGCGGTAAATTTTACCTATCCCAACTTACCTGAATTAGAAGCTATTCCTGTTCGTGATCAGAATGAAAGCTTAGTGGGTGGTGATTTTGTCGCAAGTGGCACACTGCATGTGGATTATCAGTAAGAGGTCAGAAGATGAATAAATTAAAGTACCTATGTCTGATCGCATTACTGAATTCTTATTCTGTCATGAGTGCAGACGCACCTAATATGAAATTATATGGCACCTTATTAGTGCCACCCCCTTGTGTCATTAGTAACAACGAACTCATTGATGTCTATTTTGGGCACAACGTAGGTATTCATAAAGTAGATGGCATTAACTATACCGAATCGGTGAATTATCGATTGGTCTGTGATCCAAATTTAAAAGGTTGGGATTTAGGGCTTTCTATTATTGGTCCTAAAACACAGTTTGATGAAGCTGCGCTACAAACCAATATTCCAGATTTAGGCATTCATCTTACGCAAGATGGTAAGCCTTTTAAATTAAACGAGCGTATTGCGATATCACCTGATAGCCCTCCCGTGATCCAAGCGGTGCCCGTTAAAAGACCTGGTAGCACTTTGCCTGAAGGTGCATTTGAAGTGTCGGCAACACTGCTTGCCGAATACCAATAGGAGCGTATTGATGAATATAAAAAGATTATCGATCCCGTTCGTATTGGGTCTTGCCATATTTACGGGAGCCATACCAGTCGCGTTATCAGCACCAGACAATATGCGTTTTCACGGCATATTAGTTGACGAGCCTTGCACCATAAAGCCCGGTGACGAAACCGTTGAGTTAGATTTTGGCAATATACCGGACAAAAACCTTTATGCGTATCAAAGAACACCAAGCAAGTTGTTTCAAATACGCTTGTCCGAATGTGATTTAACGATTGGTAAAAGCGTCAAGATCACCTTTAAAGGGGATGAAAATCAAGCCATGGCAGGACAAGGTTTTTTAGCGATTAGCCCAAGTAGTCAAGCGGCGGGTATTGCTGTTGGACTGGAATCTGAAAATGGAAATGCACTACCTGTTAATAAAGAAACAGACAAAATGTCATTAAATGCGGATGACACGATTTTAAATTTTTATGCCTTTATTCAAGGGGAGCCGGATGCGATTGCGAACCAATCCATTAAACGTGGTCCATTTAGTGCAATCGCCACATTCCATTTGAATTATGACTAATTATTAGGGTTGAGGTTTTATATGTCCATATTAAAGCGACTTCCGGCTTTATGTATTGCAATAGGTTTGTTGTTTTCAGCACCCGCAATGGCATCTATCTTTTCTTATATTACTGAATCGACAGGAACACCCTCAAATGCGACCTATACCTATGTTATTCAGCGTTGGGACCCTGAAACAACAGGAACATTAAACCCTTGTTATGGATGGTCTACTTGCTATGCAACGATTAACCATAAACATGATCTTGATGGGTCTGGTGGATCAGCGAAGCAAATTATTACAAGAATTGAGAAGTTGCGTACTTTGGCTGAAGTTCGAGAGGAAGTTTTAAGAAATATATCCTTTCCACTTGAAGGAAAAACAGATCACGTAGGACCTGCTTTAAATTCTAATCAGGAATGTGTGGGATTATTTTATCAACCAAATTCAAGTGGAATATCACCAAGTGGACGTTTATTACCAGGTTCATTATGTGGTATAGCGCCACCCCCTGTTGGAGCCTGCAAAATAACGGAAGGCGCAGTAAACCTTAATTATGGTGATATTGATGAATATAGCTTAGAAGGTGCTCAGCGTTATCAGAATATCAATGTTACTTGTAATTTAGCGATGAAAGTCATGGTTATTGCATCAGGTTCAGATAGCGGGAGAGTGCCTTTACGTTCAGACAACAGCTTATATGCTGATTTATTTCTTGATGATAATCCAGGTGAGACCGGCAGCATAATTAATGTTCCTGCTGGCGGCTCAATGCCTGTAAAAGTAAGTTCTACTTTACATACAAATGGTCGCGTTGCACCGGGCTATTTCTCTGGTTCAGGATCAATTATTTTAACGATGCCTTAATCATGATAATGGGTGAATATTATGATGAATTACGATTTTACAGATATTGATGTTAATGCGTTGGTTGGAAAACGAATTCAGAAAAAGCGTAAAGAATTAGGTTATACCGGTATGCAAATCGCTGAAAAAATTGGTGTAAGCCAACAGCAATTTTCTCGATATGAGCGCGGGATGAACAAGATAGATTTAAGTTATCTTGTTCTATTAGCCAACTATCTAAATACACCTATTTATTGGTTTTTTGAAGACTGTTTTATATCAAAATTGTCATCAGAAAATCAATGTACCGATAAACGAAGTAGCATCATTGCTGAAACGATGCCTGATGTTTTTTTATACTAATGCATATCGCCAAAGGATGCTCAAACTTAGTGTTTTAGAGCGTATGCTTTTTCTTTGATTGATTACCAAATTGGTAAGGCAGGGGAAACCCTGCCATTTTTTTATGCTAAAAAAACTAAGTTCTGTTAGCCAAACTCAAGTTATTGACATGATGAATGGCAAAAAAGGAAGGTATGGATAATCAATTTTTACTCTTTTATATAGAGAAGAAAATGGGTCATAAATATAAAATTGTCATTTTATGATGATGATAATTATCTAACACAGGTATTTTTCTTGAAATGTAGGATAAGAATACTCTTAAAGCGAGTATTTGGAGAATATTGATTTCTATTAGGTTGAAAATGCCTTTTTTTTATTTCATCGTGAAAAATATAAATAAAGCTAAATTAATTTATTAAATAAAGATGCTCCAATAATGATCTTCTTATTAAGATTTATTTAGCCGGATAATTAAATACTACTAATGTAATTCCCGTTTTTATTTAAATTATTAACTTCTCATTATTCATCCGATAAAGGATTGTTTCTAACATATACCTTAAAACTTACTTCTTTAAATGAATTAACTATTCGAAAATGGGTTAAATCTATTCAGATAAAATAAAATTATTCCTAATTTATCGTAGGATTAAAAAAACACCAATATTCTTATTGAAAAAAAATTGATAATTAAAAAACAAGTAATAGTGATTAATATCTATACGCATTATCTGAGTAATGTTAAATTTATGCGTTCGTAATGTAAATAATGTGTATTTTATTGTGTTTCTGTTTGGATAAAAAAATGTAGTTCCTATGGGAATTTAATAATATGAATAAGCTAACAATGAAATTAGTAACAATACGTAAAATAGTCAATAATCCAATAAATAATTAATTTAAATATTTGACGTGGCTCTTAATAAATACATTAAAAATTTTACCCAAAAAAAGCGTAATTATTTTCAATCAAATGATTAGGTTTTTAGGTTTTTTTGAGAAAAACATGAGCGTTACACGAATTTCTTTTTTGAATTATCAGTCAGTTAACATGTAAGAGTGTTCTTAATCAAAAAATGCAAATTATACAAAAAATTCGTTTTATGACTTCAATTTCTTAGGTATAAATACCTATGTTGGTGTGTTAAATTTTTATCGAAATACTCTATTTTTGATTAGCCTATCTGTATAACTAATTATAAATCAATTGGTTATGTTTTTTTTGCTTTTTTTATATCGTTTATTGTAAAAGTACGTAACTATAAAATTTGTAACCATTAAATTTTTCATTAAATACAATTAGTTATATTTATTTGATGTTTTGTTTTTAATATTTACTTCTATTTAAGATTATCATCAAAAGGCGTTATTTAATGCGGTTTCTATATGAAAGTAAATAATGATGATAAATTAATTAACAAATTCGCTATTTTGATCTGGTTATAAATCAATATATTAAGTCTGACTTGTTTCATAATGTAAAACTTTTGTTATTTTGAGTTAAAATAAATAAATAAGAAAATATTGTTTAATTGACTATTACTCCTATTCGTAAAAAGACAGTCAGATCTTTTTACTTTAAATTTCGAAATGGCAGAATTTAAATCTTAAATATCTCTTTTTAAGAGTGCCAATTTAGTTTTAAAATCCATTTCAGTCATTTTCAAGAAGTAATGTTTTGTATGAAAATGTAAAAAATACACCTAATATCAGTAAATTAATAAAAATAGACTTAATGAAATTGGGGTGGTTTGACTTAAATAAAACCTGCGAGAATAATATGTCCAACTTGATACGCTTCCTTTATCTAATTTCAAAATTAAATATGAAATTGGCTGGATGAACTTTATCAAAATATAGAAACTTTATTTAGTGAGTCATTCATTTAAGCAATCTTCTTATCTTGCTTATATTGAATTTTATTATTTTAAATATCTTCGTTCTTATATTTTCAGGAAACATAAAGATGAAATTAAATAAATTAGGTTTAGTTTTAGGTTTAGGCTTAACTGTTGCTGCTGGTTCTGCAT
>JAEYFY010000352.1 GCA_023454395.1 Pseudomonadota bacterium | reverse complement strand
CCTTTAGCGGCAATCCATAAAGCCCAATAAGTTGGCCAAAGTAATAATAGCGCTCCGATAGGTTTATCTATACGCATTAAACGGCTATATGCTTGCCATTTACTTTGCGTCATACTTCCCTCCAATTTTAGCTCCCCCTAATTACTTCTCATACACTGGTGATGCCGGTAGAAACATCTCGGTTAATAATAAAGGTTTATCTGAAAGCTGGAAACGAGAACGGCGTAGCCAATACCCATTTTGTTGCCCGATATGAATAAAATCACGGCTTAATGTTGTTTCCTGAAACAGATAACGCCCAAGTGGAACGGTTCTTAGATTGACCAGTTTTCTGTCTTCGCCTGTCAATGTCTCTTCTGGTACTAACGTCCGCCCTAATAACCAAGGAATATCGTCACCACACAATACCACTTCTCTTAACCAATAACGCTGACTTTTGGGTAAACACGCTCTTTCATCAGCGGGTTCAATAATGTCAATAAATCCTTCTTGATAAGGCATTACAGTGACTTTTTGGCAATATTGTTCAAATCGCCTTGTCATGGAGCCTAATTCCATTAACCAACTTAATGTACTTTCTTGAATACTTGCATGTTCCTCACTGGGTAGCCAATGGATAGGTGCAGGGGTAATTATTGATTTTTTGAACATTTATTCATCATCACGCTTTGATGATCCTAACTAGTGTGAGTCATGATGCATAAGGATATCATGATGTGACTAAGGGAAGTTAAAAGCTGATAACATTTCGCATAAATAATCTAAAAAAGCGTTAAAAGAAAACCAGATGGAGCACTAAACAATCAAAAAACAAAGGAGGTCATAAAAACCTCCTTTCTATCTAACCAACTACTTATATTCAGTTTATTCGATTAACGCCATGCTTTATAACGATTAATCAGATTATTTGTTGAGCTATCATGGCTGTTAACACTTTCCTTACCTTTTAATTCAGGAAGAATACGATTAGCCAGTTGTTTACCTAATTCAACACCCCATTGGTCAAAGGTGAAGATATTGAAAATAACACCTTGTACAAAGATTTTATGTTCGTACATTGCGATCAATGCACCTAATGAATAAGGCGTAATTTCTTTTAACAGAATAGAGTTAGTTGGGCGGTTACCTTCGAATACTTTGAAAGGTGCAACATATCCCATGGTTTTAGGATCTTTCCCTGCTGCGGCAAATTCCGCATCAACTTGCTCACGGGTTTTACCAAAAGCGAGGGCTTCGGTTTGTGCAAAGAAGTTAGACATCAATTTTGCATGATGATCAGATAGTGGATTATGGCTAATTGCAGGTGCAATGAAATCACAAGGGATAATTTTTGTACCTTGGTGGATCAGTTGGTAAAACGCATGTTGACCGTTTGTACCCGGCTCGCCCCAAATGATAGGACCCGTTTGATAACTCACTTTGTTTCCATCACGATCAATATACTTACCATTCGATTCCATATTGCCTTGTTGGAAGTAAGCCGCAAAACGGTGCATGTATTGATCGTATGGCAGAATCGCTTCAGTTTCTGTGCCAAAAAAATTGTTATACCAAATGCCAATCAGAGCGAGGATCATTGGGATGTTATTTTCAGCATCGGTTGTTCTAAAGTGATTATCCATTGCATGAGCGCCTTCCAGCAATTGCTCAAAATTGTCATAACCAACAGATAATGCGATAGATAAGCCAATTGCTGACCATAATGAATAACGACCACCAACCCAATCCCAAAATTCAAACATATTGGCAGTATCAATACCAAATTTAGCTACTTCTGTGCTGTTTGTGGATAACGCCACAAAGTGTTTAGCGACAAATGCACTTTCTTTAGCAGAGGCTAAGAACCAATCTCTTGCTGAGTGTGCATTTGTCATGGTTTCTTGTGTGGTAAAGGTTTTTGATGCAATAAGGAATAGCGTCGTTTCAGGATCACATTTTTTCAGTGTTTCTGCGATATGCGTACCATCAACATTAGAAACAAAATGCATAGTAAGATGGTTTTTATATGGACGTAATGCTTCTGTCACCATATAAGGACCAAGATCAGAACCACCGATACCAATATTTACAACATCAGTAATTGCTTTGCCTGTATAACCTTTCCATTCACCACTAATAATGCGCTCACTGAATGTTTTCATTTTATTCAGTACAGCATTAACTTCAGGCATAACATCTTTGCCATCAACGATAACGGGAGTATTGCTACGATTACGTAATGCAGTATGCAATACAGCACGATCTTCAGTGCGGTTGATTTTCTCACCCGCAAACATGCTATTTATCGCACCTTTAACATCACATTCCTTAGCCAAAGCCTGCAATTTCTCTAATGTTTCTTTCGTAATACGGTTTTTTGAAAAATCCACTAGAATTTGGTCTGAAAACGTTTTTGAAAATTGCTCAAAGCGTGATGGTTCCTGAGCAAAAAGTGTTTTCATCTCGGTATTTTTGATAACCGAGAAATGGTTTTCTAATGCCTTCCAGGCTAGGGTTTGGGTTGGGTTTACATTTTTCATTCACAATACTCTCTTAAGATTACAATCCAATATTCTCAGATTGTAGCCTGACATTTAATAGTTACAGTCAATTCTTTCTCATTTGATGATATTGGTCAAAACCATTCAACAAATCTAGTACTAATTACTTACATAGGTAAAACCGATAATGTGGAGCTGATTATTAATTAAATTGATTATTCTTCACTCTGCATTGACTCTCTACTTAATAACCGATATTCCTAAGTGTGTCCAACATCTCATTTTTGCCTAAAGGAATACGACAATGACTGATAATACTGCTACGCCTTCATCT
>JAEYFY010000319.1 GCA_023454395.1 Pseudomonadota bacterium | reverse complement strand
GAGGCTATCACTCGTCTTTCTTCGTCTTATGTTGCATAAAAATTCACTTCTCTGCATAATACACAGGTTATTGATAACTCACTAAAGGTGAACTATGCGCGTTCCTTCTAAGCAAGAAGACTTGGTTAAAGCGTTTAAAGCCCTGCTGAAAGAAGAAAAATTCAGTTCACAAGGCGAGATTGTGACTGCATTACAAGAGGCTGGATTTGATAATATTAATCAGTCCAAAATCTCTCGTATGCTAACAAAATTTGGTGCAGTAAGAACCCGTAACGCCAAAATGGAAATGGTGTATTGTCTTCCTACTGAGCTTGGCGTACCAACAGCCAGCAGCCCATTAAAAAATCTGGTACTTGATATCGATCATAACCATTCTGTTGTGGTGATAAGAACAAGTCCGGGTGCGGCACAACTTATTGCACGTTTATTAGATTCATTAGGCAAAGCAGAAGGGATCCTTGGCAGTATTGCAGGTGATGACACTATTTTTTCAACACCAGCACCAGGATTTTCCACAGAAGAATTACGAGACGCTATTCTGAATCTTTTTGATCAAGAATTATAATTAGCCTTTCTACAGCTTCAAAAAATAAGCCACTGAATGTTCAGTGGCTTTTTATTTTTAATACTGGCTATCAGGAGCTTTAGGTTGTGCTAATTTTGCGAGCAGTTTTTCGTGAATACCACCAAAACCGCCATTACTCATAATCAAAATATGATCGCCCGCTTGAGCTTCTTTCGCAATCATATCAACAAGTGTATCCAGATCTGTACTCCAGCGAGCCGGTTGTACACAATGCTCTGCAATATCACTCACTAACCATTGAATATTAGGTGGCTGGAATAAGAAGACTTCATCAGCACGACCTAATGCAGGTGCGATATCATCCTTACTAATTCCCATTTTCATGGTATTTGAACGTGGCTCTAACACCGCAATAATACGAGCAGTTCCACCGACTTTACTGCGTAACGCTTCAAGCGTTGCCAAAATCGCTGTGGGATGATGCGCAAAGTCATCATAAACACTTATTTGGTTAACCTCACCACGTAGCTCTAAGCGACGACGCGCATTAATAAACTTATCTAATGCCTCACAAGCATCAGCAGGTAAAACGCCAACGTGGTGCGCTGCAACAATCGCCATTAAGCCATTTTGCATGTTGTGTTCACCAGAAAGCCCCCAACACACCTCTGCGACTCGCTCACCTTTGTGGAATACCTCAAAATGACTACTGTCATTACTGAGTTTTTTGGCTTGCCAATCACCTGTTTCACCCGTGAATTCTTGTTCACTCCAACATCCCATGCCAATGGTCTGTTTTAAATTCATATCGTTATCAGGCATGATAATTTTCCCTGTGCCTGGAACAATACGAACTAAATGATGGAATTGTTTTTGAATCGCCGCTAAATCATCAAAAATATCAGCGTGATCGAATTCAAGATTATTTAAAATCAGTGTACGTGGCGAATAATGAACAAACTTAGAGCGCTTATCAAAGAAAGCACTATCATATTCATCAGCTTCAATCACAAAGAAAGGGCTTTCGCCTAACTGTGCAGATACTTGGAAATTACCCGGAACACCACCAATTAAAAAACCGGGTTTATAACCACAGTCTTCTAAAACCCAAGCCAGCATACCTGCTGTTGTGGTTTTACCATGGGTTCCAGCAACGGCTAATACCCAACGTTCAGGTAAAATATAATCGTGTAACCACTGAGGACCTGAGGTATAAGGCAAACCTTTTTCAAGTACCGCTTCAACACAAGGATTTCCTCGTGTCATCGCATTACCAATAATCACCATGTCAGGGGCAGGTTCTAATTGTTTTGGGTCATATCCCTCAATCAGTTCGATTCCCTGATTTTCTAATAAAGTACTCATGGGTGGATAGACATTAGCGTCTGAGCCTGTGACTTTATGTCCCTTTGCTCTAGCTAAAATGGCAAGGCTTCCCATAAAGGTGCCACAAATACCAAGAATATGAATGTGCATGAATTTCTGTCCAATAGCATGAAGTTGGTCACTATTCTAACGATCAAAAAGCAGATAAGGAACGGATTAACCTTTGAATCATCCGATTCTTTGGCTAAACTTGCCACCACCAAGGAGATTTTCCTCCTTTTTTACTTTACCCACTCACATTCAGGACCTGCGTCATGAAAACATTAGGCGAATTTATCGTCGAGAAACAACAAGATTTTCCCCATGCAACTGGTGAACTTACTGCATTACTTTCAGCAATTAAGCTTGGGGCTAAAATTATCCACCGTGATATTAACAAAGCAGGGTTAGTCGATATTCTTGGTACTAACGGTGTTTCTAATGTTCAAGGTGAAGCCCAGATGAAACTGGATCTTTACGCGAATGAGAAACTAAAAGCTGCATTAAAAGCGCGTGGTGAAGTTGCGGGTATCGGATCAGAAGAAGAAGATGATATTGTTATCTTTGAAGGTGATCGTGCTGAAAATGCTAAGTATGTTGTACTAATGGACCCTTTAGATGGTTCGTCGAATATTGATGTAAACGTTTCCGTCGGCACAATTTTCTCTATTTACCACCGTATTACGCCTATTGGTCAATCTGTTACTTTAGATGACTTCTTACAACCAGGTCATCGTCAAGTCGCAGCAGGCTATGTCGTTTATGGCTCCTCAACCATGTTAGTTTATACAACAGGTTGTGGTGTTCATGCCTTTACTTACGATCCATCTTTAGGTGTATTCTGTTTATCTCATGAAAGCGTACATTTCCCACCAACAGGAAATATGTACTCAATCAACGAAGGTAACTACATCAAATTCCCATTAGGCGTAAAAAAATACATTAAGTATTGCCAAGAACAAGACGCGGCAACAAATCGTCCTTATACCACACGTTATATTGGTTCTTTAGTTGCTGATTTTCACCGCAACTTACTGAAGGGCGGTATTTATATTTACCCAAGTACTGCAAGCCACCCTACTGGTAAATTACGTTTACTCTATGAATGTAATCCAATGGCGTTCTTAGCCGAACAAGCTGGCGGTAAAGCAAGTAACGGTAAAGAGCGTATTCTTGATATCGAACCAAAAGAACTTCACCAACGTATGCCTTTCTTTGTAGGGACTAAATCGATGGTTGAACAAGCTGAAAGCTTTATGGCGCAATATCCAGACGAAGAATAATCCATTCGTTTAGCACGAACATAGATAAACCGGGCTTCTTATTCGTCCGGTTTTTTCATCTTTGAAAATAGCGCTTTCTTTTATTTGCTGCTTATTTTTGCGTCAGAACGCAACATGTTCGGCAAAAAACGGGTATTGTTAAAAACTTTTCGCTATACTAGAGGCCACGTAAAATTAATTTTTTTATAGGAAATTTTTTATGAGCCTGAATCATGTTCCTGCTGGTAAAGAACTACCAGAAGATATCTATGTTGTTATTGAAATCCCAGCAAACGCTGATCCTATCAAATACGAAGTTGATAAAGAAAGTGG
>JAEYFY010000317.1 GCA_023454395.1 Pseudomonadota bacterium | reverse complement strand
TAGCACAAGGCATGAAACCGGTTTGTGTTGAGTCTTGTCCTCAACGTGCGCTTGATTTTGATGATATTGAAGTGATCAGAGCAAAACATGGTACTGAATGTGGTATCGCACCAATGCCTGATCCTAGCTTGACCAATCCAAATATCGTTATCAAAGCACACAAAGAAGCGAAACCTTCTGGTGATAAAACCGGCTCAGTTCAAAATGCGGCGGAGGTATAAACCATGCATGAACTTCCTCTAGTCTTTTTTACTGTTTTAGGTTCGTCGGCAGCAGGTCTGTTTCTTATTGCTTATATCAGTAAAAAATTAGGTCAAATTGATGAAAACCAACTGCGTAATGCTAATATTTTAGCCCTGATCTTAACATTAATTGGCTTAAGTATTGGTGGGTTACACGTTGGTCAGCCACTGCGTTTTTTCAATATGCTCTTCGGCGTTGGTCGTTCTCCAATGAGTAACGAAGCGTTTTTAAGTGGTGTGTTTACAGGTTTTGCTTTTGCAACTGTTGCACTCACTGTGATGAAAAAATGGAAGGGCTTACGTGAAATTTGTAACCTACTTACTGTTGTTTTTGGTCTAGCATTCGTTTGGTCAATTCCACAAATTTATCATATTCCTACAATTGCTAACTGGAATACAAACTACACCACATTGCAATTTTGGATGACGCTATTAGTTGGCGGTGGTGTATTAGCAATGGCAACAGGTGCAAGACGTTTAGGTGCATTATCCTTTATTATCGGTGCCATTATCACTTTTGCTACTCGCTCTGGTTATGTGAGCTTCCTTGGCTTTACAGGTCCAGAACTCAGCGCTGAGCAATCTCTATTTTGGGGATTCCAATTAGCAGTATTAGCATTAGGTGTGGTTATCGTAGGATTTACTGCAGTAAAAGCGCAAGCATCAAAAATGACGCTGGCAACTTGTGCAGCCGCTGTGATTATTGCTGAATTATCGGGTCGTATCGCCTTCTATAATTTATGGCATATTACAATGTAATCTTGATGTTATAGTTGATTAATCAACCATAGAAAAGAAACAAAAATGCATACCCGAAAAGGTATGCATTTTTTTTAGAATGAAGATCCTGGTTGCTGTAAAAAATCTAATTCTTCTGGTGTAGATGTTCGGCCTAAGATCGCATTACGATGAGGATAACGACCATATTTATCAATAATTTCTTTATGTCTTAGTTCATATTGATAAGTATTTTCATCATTAAGCTGAGAAAACAAGATAACCGCATCTTGATGAATTTTAGGCGATTCTGAATGCATAAATGGCATGATCATAAACTTACGTTTAACAGGTGTTAATGTCAGGTATCCCGGTAACCGGATAGCTTCTTGCGCTAAGATTAATGCCATATTATCTTGGGCGAAGGCTTTTGGCGTATCACGCCAAATATTGCGTGAGAACTGATCAAGAATAATAATCTCAGCTAAGCGCCCTTCTATCGTTTCTCTCCATGATGCCAGTTCGCCACGACTCGCGCTTAAACATAATTCACCAAATCTGCGGCTAATTTCTTTATCAAACTGAATATCTTTTTTAAACCATTGCTCTGGTGTGCATTCTTCAAACCAAAACGTCAAAGTTGATTGATAAGGGATCATAAAAACTACCACGCTAGTTGTTTATTAATCAGAACAGCGTTTATTTTCACCAAAATAAACGTCATTGACGGGTTACTACTTTGATAAGTTACCATTTTAATAGAGTGACAGCTATTAACCCTATCCGAAAAAGACATAAAAAATAAATCCCCTTTTTAATCTTAAAAGGGGATTTTAAATGCTTCCTAGCTAACGCTTAAATCCATTAAGTCGCGCCATCCATAAGCCAATTTATCTACAAGTATGTATAAAATGGCATTCATTCCATTTGTTACATTCTGTCGATATCATGATGTAATATAATTAACCTGTACATTTTACAAACATTACATTTACCTCTTCATCACTATCCTGCCTTAAAAATCAGCATTTAAAAATTTTAATTTTTATAATGAAACCACTAAAAAAGATCGATACTATTTTGTTCTATTTTTTCTATAAATCTTTTCTCAAAACAATAAAGGTTGTTATAAATAACAAATTAAATCAATGCACTAGATTCTACCTTTTGATTTTTAGGCTTTAACCTTGTTATTATTTTGTGTGATTACAACCTAAAGAAATCAGAGATCAAAAATGAGATGAATGTTTAAAATTTGCACATTAGTAATGACATTTATTGAAAAGTTTGCCCTATTCCTCTGTTTCTTTAACAATTTTGGAGTACAATCGTTGCAGTCTATTTACTGAATGATCTGTTATGTCTGCTATCTCTATTATTGGAATAAGCTACCTTATTGGGGCTGTAATATCGTTTATTATTACTTTCTTTTTAACCAAAGATCCTAGCCTAGCCATGCGCCTTTTAAGTGCATTATTAATCGCCTTAACTTGGCCACTTAGCTTTCCTATGGCTCTTATCTTCTCTATTTTTAGTTAATTTTTTTAATTTAAACTTAATAACCGTAGTTATATTCTATTAAAAGAGTAATTATATCTTATTGCTGATAAGCCACCTATTTTACAGGTGGCTTTTTTATTAAAACGTTCATAAGAGTGAAGATTAATTATTGTAATTTAATATTATGAAAAATATAATTAATCTGGTTTTTGTGGCCACTGAATATCAATACCATCATTAATATCTAGCTTTGATAAGTCTATCAAATATTTCATTAATAATTTTCTTCTTTCTCTTTCATCTAATGATATAATTCCTAGCTCAATAGAATAATCCAATGGTTTTAATTCATTAATTACCCATTCTATATTTCTTTTTTTCTTATCATTAGCTATTAAAATAAAATCTTCGTTTTTTATTAAATCAACCAGTATTGGATAGCCATCTTTATCTGCCTGAATCTCTTTATCTTTTCCTTGATAAAAAAGGAGTTCAGAATAATATTTAGTAGAAATTAATTTAATATCATCTGGCATTTCATCATGAATATCTTTATGGAAAAAACCATTGTTTGATGCAGAATAGTACATATACATTCCTCTTTTTAGTATCCAATAGCGAACCAATAATAACTATTCTCATAAGATTGATGTATCATTTTAAAATTAGATTTAGTTAAATCTATAACTGATACTCCATTATTATATGGATCTTGATTCAATTTACTTGAAACTGAAATTACAGACGTACATTTATTTGGAAATGATAATGGAAAAGTTATAGTTTTACTTCCATCCCTAGGAATATTTCCTGAATACCCCCACTGATAAATAACACCCGTATCATTACATTTCCACCAACCATTATCTGCTTTGCTTGCTGTATTTTTAGAACCATAGTTCCCTTTTGGTTGATATTTATTATCAGACTCACCTTTTGAATAACTATATCCAGAAGCTAAATAATTTCCTTTCGGCTGATACTTACCATCAGACTCACCTTTTGAATAACTATACCCCGAAGCTAGATAACTCCCCTTGGGCTGATATTTACCATCTGATTCACCTTTGGAATATGCGCCGACATCACCTGCGGTTGGTTTATTTTGGCTATTAAACTCTTTTGCCCATGGAGTAAAACCTTCGTTACCATACTGGCTACGAGAATAAATACGGCTCGAGTTATAAACATAATAAAGTTGAGTAATACCCGCATTTTTTAAAACAATTAATGTACCCGCCATGGCTTCTGGGTAATTTAAATTTGTCGCTGCATTCGCATTTGCAGGCTGGAAATAAATACCGGCGGTTTTATAGTTATTTAAATTTTGATTAGCGCCAATTGAAATCGCCTGATTAGAAAAAATATCTTGCGATGTTACCGTTACATCACCACTCAATGGCTTATCATTAACTTTACGTGTGGCAGCAACATAATTACCTTTCGCTTGATATCTATTATCCGCTTCAGATTTTGAGTAACTATAACCCGCGGCTTGGTAATTCCCTTTCCCCTGATATTTACTATCAGATTCTGCTTTAGTATAGCTTTCGCCTTTATTGGCATAATTTCCTGAAGGTTGATAACTTCCTTTTGGCTGATATTTACCATCAGATTCGGCTTTGGTATAGCTTTCGCCTTTATTGGCATAATTTCCCGCGGGGGCATAATTCCCTTTAGGTTGATATTTCGTATCAGATTCAGCTTTTGAATAGCCATGGCCTTCAACTTGATATTTACCTACGGGTTGGAAGCGTTTATCGGCATCATCTTTAGAATAAGCACCAACATCATTCGCATTAATATCTGCTTTTAATTCAATCCATGCATTACCTGCAACTGGCTCTACATTATTATTTTCAATTTTAGACTGCCAAGCTTTATTTTTATGATAAACCACACTACGAATAGGATAAGGTTTACCTGCTTCCGACCACTTAGCAAAACCCTGCAATTGCATTTCACCAATAGACTCAGTGATATCGTGAAATAAACTATTCATTTTTTCACGTTCAATATCTTTTGCTGCCGGATCAGTGACTTGGTCACGCTCATAATCGTAACCATAACCTTGTGTATAAGACACTGAACCATCAGATTGAATTTCAACAGGCACAACTGTTTTATCCCCTTGTGTTGCAAAGGGGGTTTTAAATATTTTAGTCATAGGAATTATTCTCCGAAATTACTCTTCAGAAAGTTTTTACGATATTGACCATAACCAAAGGCTTTCTTGGTTACGATACGATATTTGACACCCACGCCAGAAGGGCGCGGCATTAAGTCGAAGTTTTCTAATAAAAGGCGTAAACGTTCATCTGGATTAAAATTAAAAACGTAATACATATACGTCATATCAAAAGGATCGAGCACAAAAACTTTGCTATCTTCACGCCAGAAAAAACGTTTAAGGAACTCATTAATATTGGTCACGGTAGGGCTTTGGGTGAGATTAAAATAACGCATTCTCACCAGCATTCTTTTTTGATCTAAAGTCAGCGATAGAGTGTAATCAGCATTTCGTCTAAAGTTTGCCTTAAAATTGGCTTTCTTTTTACCAAAACCAAAACCTATTTTATTTTTATCACTAGGAGGAATATCTATTCCTAAAGGCACATCTAAAATGCGTGACCATACTGATAAACCAAAATCGTTAGCTGTATCAATATTAAATACATCTCGATACCAGTTTTGCCAAAATAACACCGTAGATTGATTAAAGTAAGCTGCTTTTAAATGTGCTAATGCTTTTAGCTTATCTGCATTTTCATATTGCCAGAGGATCGCTTTAAGTAGATCAGAATGAAAATCAAATTCTTGAATATTCATACGATCACCACTTGCACTGCCCCTTTTGGTAATCGGGCAATTTGATTAAGACCAATAGGAATTAATGCAACATTCCAATTCTTTCCATCTGTTGAAAGCTCCACTTTAGTGACAAATAAATGAGGCTCCACCGCATTAACCGCGGCTGAAATTTCAAAAGGAGAAACTTCTCGCCCGACCACCAGCCCATTGTCTCCATCTATTTCACCCTGTACCCATTTCTCTAACGCATTAGGAATAATAGTTTGCGCATCAATATTGGATTTTTTGACAGAAACACGGCAAAACACCGATACTTCTTTCGGTCGTGAAAACTTAATAGGATATTCTTGACCACTTGCTGGCTCTATTACCTTTATTTCAATATCACCATTAAATGCAGCACCTATTGTTTTTGTTCTTAATAATGATTTAGCAATTTCATGGCTATCTCCACCTTCTATACACACATAAATGCTATGCGGTAATAATGAAATGCCATCGACAATTAACGCCTTATCATTAAAATTTTCACGAAAAGAAAGAGAATTAACTCCCTCTAATTCATATAGCGAAGAAGTAATTGCTTCTGCGACGCTGACTGTATTTTTAGCGAGTGTTTGTTTACGCCGACGCCTTGCCTTTATATCTGTCTCAGCATGACGACCAACAACCGCATGGGTTAAGTTATTCACTTTTTCCCATCCCAATACAGAACTGGCCACTTTATTTAATTGCCCAATACCACAAGTAATAGCTCCATATTCTTTGGCTCGCATATCGCCTTTAATTTTCCCATTATTAGCGATAATTAATGGTGATAACGTTTCAAAAACAGCGCCCATTGTTGTGAGAGCCTGAGAACCCTTAGGAATAATAGTACCAGGAATGCCAGTAAACTCGACATCACTTAAATAGGAATGTGTGGCATTAATACGCTCTCCGCCCATTAACGCCCATATTGCATCGAGAAAAACACCACCAGCAATATCTGGATTTATTTGATTTGCCAGTTCAGCATTATTACGAACAATCGCATCTCTATTTTCAATTTCCATGGTTGCCAATACCCCTTGTGGGGTTTCTGGCGATAAATTAATAGATTGACCAAATACAGTACGAA
>JAEYFY010000287.1 GCA_023454395.1 Pseudomonadota bacterium | reverse complement strand
AAGTACATTTTGTTTGGGCGGGGGTTCTGATAAAGTAAAGTGACTTGTCATATAGTGCTTAGCTAACTCCGATTTAATGGACACATTTTAAACCTACCATTAAAACTAAAAAGAGCAAAATATATTTATCAACAAAATCCATTTTTGGGCATTGATCACATAAAAACAACACAAAAAATCAAATCCATGTCATGTTAAAAACCGACGTTAAATTTATTTGCTCTTTTATAAATGTCTTTTTAAAAAGAGAAATAGAGCTTAAAATCAATCAATTAAAGAAAACAAATGTTAAATCACCCTGTTTTTCTACAATAGGTTTTACCTTTAACTGACTTATCACAGATAATATTTCTTTTCGCTCTGGTCGGACTAAAACAATCGCAAGCCCTTGATAGTTATTCTCTTCAATTAAGTTAACTAGCTGCTTAAGATCATAATATTTATTTTGCACATCAGGATATGCCAGACCATAAGCAAGCTCCCCTTTCGTCTCTGTTAAACGAATATCAGTGCGTTTTAAACCCCATGCTAAAGACGTTCCGATCCCAACTTCATCTGTTAAAATATAGGGCTTATCTGCTAGCTCACTATAATAGTGATTAATTGCCTTTTCAGGGGTGCTTTTGCTTTCTACTTTATGAGGAATAGCATACCCAATTGCTAGACTTAATCCTATCGAGCAAAATAAAGTTAGTAAGCGTGTGGGTTTAAAGAGCGAAGCCATTCCCATCACACTCCAAAATAAAAAGCCTCCAATACCGAGCAACGCTTTATATTGCTCATTTGTTTCATATAACGTAAATCGTGTAGAGAAAAGCGAATAAGCAATAATAGAGACGCCTACAAGCCCCAAAACAATATTTATGCTCGCATTAATGTTATGGATTTTTTCATTTTGTTTATTTTTTAGCTCTTCCATATAATGTGCAATCAAGATAGAAAGTGGCGCAAAACAAGGTAGCATATAGGTTAATAACTTACCGCTGGAAGCAGAAAAGAAAACAAAAAATAGAAATAACCAAAACGAAAAATAAAGAGTTCCCTTCTTCAAGAAAATAGCTGATTTAATAGCCCCAAATAAGAACCCTAACCAAGGTAAAATACCTAAGATAACGATAGGTAAATAAAACCACATAGGTTGTGATCTTGCTGATCCCTTCTCAACAAAACGTTGAACATGCTCAATCCAAAAGAAGTAATGCCAATAATCGGGTGCCTGAAGTGCAACTGAAATCACCCAGGGACCAGCAATAATAAGCATAGCGATAAGTGCTATTGGTGTATAACAAAGGACTTCTTTAAAACGAGATAAGCTAATTGCGGTTACAAAAAAAACTAATGCGGGTAATACGACAGCAATAAAACCTTTGGTTAGAAAACCTAACCCACAAAAAATACCAACGAGAATATAAGCTTTAACTTTCGCCTTTCTATTAGTTGCATGTAATCCAGATAAAAAATAATACATGGCTGCCGTGACAAACATTGTCACGATTGGATCAAGAATATTGTAGGTACCAATAGCTAACACAAGAAACGAGGATAAAAAAACCACCAGTGCATTAAACGCCAAAGTACGGTTATGCCAAACTAACATAGCAGCACGATAAACAAATAAGCCGGTTAATAAGGTCGAAGTTACAACGACAACACGAACAGAAAAATTACCGCCACCAAATAACCATTGTGCAATACTGTTTAACCAATACCCTAATACTGGCTTTTCAAAATAACGAATATCCAGCATGTAAGGTACAGACCAATTACCTGATACGAGCATTTCTCGACTAATTTCAGCATAACGGATCTCATCTGGTTGCCAGAGTAGCCGCGTTTCGAGAGGAATTAAATAAGTTAAAAATATAAAAATAAAAAGTAGAAACCATTTATATTTTTCTACAAAATCAACACGCATATATTCCTCATTAAAATAAAAAAATACGACTTTACACGAACTACTCACTTAGAATAGCTATCCTATAAAAGATTCAATTATTATTTATTAATTTATAATTAATTAGTAAGTTGCTTTATTTTTAACCAACAACAAAGACACCAAAAAACGTCATTATCAAGAATAATCAATAAGATATAATAACTTTTAGTTAGCAATTAAAATAATGATACATTAATATTTTATTAATCTTTTTTAATAGCAGCGAGTTTTTATCAAAATTTATCTAAATAGTATTAAAGCAGAAAATGGAGGGTAA
Source organism: Pseudomonadota bacterium (assembly GCA_023454395.1). Taxonomy (GTDB): domain Bacteria; phylum Pseudomonadota; class Gammaproteobacteria; order Enterobacterales; family Enterobacteriaceae; genus Proteus; species Proteus appendicitidis. The sequence goes on along the minus strand of JAEYFY010000287.1, from coordinate 2,608 downwards.
AAATTAAGCATAAACAAAAAATAAACAAAGGATATAAATAAAAAAACCAGAAGGAACTTATTCTGGTTTTTGATTACTTTGTTTAATTATATGATGATAAAAATCTTATTTACTAAACTCTTTAAAAGCGCCCATGGTGTTGGATGCATACATAACAGAAGGACCTCCCCCCATATAAATAGCAACGCCTAATGCCTCAGCGAGTTCTTGTTCTGTTGTGCCAAGCTCTACAAGTGTTTTTGTATGAAATCCAATACAACCATCACAACGATTTGCGACAGCAATTGCAATGGCGATCAGTTCTTTTGTTTTTGCATCTAAAGCACCTTCTTTACCACCCGCTTTTGTTGTACTCATAAAAGCTTTCATGACTTCTGGAATATTTTGAGACAATGCCCCCATGTTACCTGCAATGTCTGTTACTATTTCTTTGTACTTGCTCATTTTTGATCCCCTTACAATATATTTATTTATATTATATAAAAATACATTATCAAGTCATGTAATATAAGCAAGCAAATTTAATTTTAGGTGATCTTTTCTATTATGATAGTTACCGAAAAAGAGGTTTAAAATGTCTATTTTAGATGAGTGGGCTGAACGCCATATCGAAAAAGCATTACAAAAAGGGGAACTTTCATCACTTAAAGGTGAAGGAAAACCGCTGATCCTTGATGATAATAGCCATGTTCCAGAGTCACTTAGAGCAAGCTATCACTTATTAAAGAATGCAGGTTTTTTGCCACCTGAAATGCAAGATAGAAAAGAAGCCTTATCTCTAGCTGAAATCTTAAGCACATTAAATGAAACCAGTGTAGAGAATGAGTCACTGCAAAAGCGTTTAGCCTTACTTGAGTTGAAATTGCAGCAGGCTGGTTTAGATACTCAATTTTTACATGCAGACTATGCCACACAACTGACAGAAAAATTGGCAAATAATAAAAAAGAAACGAATCAAAAATAATGAAATATCAAAATAGAAAAAGCCTATACATCCCTGTATAAGCTTCTTTCATTGCAGAGAATTAACCTGCTGTTGGAGAATAATACGTTGGTGAGCCTGGTCCTACTGGTAAGTTAAATACAAATACCCACAAATAGAATAATAATGACCAACCAATTAAGAAAATAACGGAATATGGCAACATCATAGAAATCATAGTACCAATACCAGTGTCTTTCTTATATTTTGTTGCAACTGCTAATATCAAACCAAAATAACTCATCATTGGTGTAATGATATTAGTCACAGAATCTCCTATTCGATAGGCTGCTTGGATTGTCTCTGGCGCATAACCTGCAAGCATTAACATGGGGACAAAGATAGGTGCTGTAACCGCCCATTGTGCTGATGCGGAACCAATCATTAAGTTAATAAAAGCACAGATTAAAATAAAGCCTAAGAACAGTAATCCACTTGGCATATCAATGCTATTAAGCAGTGCGGCACCCTTGACGGCAATAACCTGACCGATGTTTGTCCAACCAAAGAACGCAACAAACTGAGCCGCAAAGAAAATAATCACTAAATAAAGCCCTAGCGTACTCATCGAATTTGCCATGGCATCGACGATATCTTTATCTGTACGCATTGTCTTAGCAATCCATCCGTAAACAATCCCCGGAATTGCAAAGAATAAGAAAATAAAGACAACAATAGATTTTAAGAAAGGAGAATTACCAATTAGCCCTGTTTCTTGGTTTCTCAATATGCCATTTTCAGGAATAACCGTTAGCGCCAAAATCACGCCCATAACAATAAAGGTTCCTGTTGCAGCCCATAATGCTTTCTTTTCTAGCGGTGTAACTTCAGCCGCATTCTTTAAATCATTTTCTTCATCATCAAGTTCGTTACCGTTATAAGGTCCTAGTTGAGGCTCCACGATTTTTTCTGTAATGAAGTAACCTAAGAAAGTAATAAGGAATGTACTGACAAACATAAAGTACCAGTTTGCTTCAGCACCGACGATATAAGTTGGATCTATAATGCGCGCGGCTTGCTGTGTAATACCCGATAGTAACGGATCTATCGTCCCTAAGAGTAAGTTAGCAGAATAACCGCCGGAGACCCCTGCAAATGCAGCAGCTAAACCCGCAAGAGGATGCCGTCCTAACGAATGAAAGATAATCGCTGATAACGGTATCAATACCACATAACCCAGTTCAGCCGCAGTATTTGACATAATACCAGCGAAAACAATCGCCAATGTGGTCATTTTGCGAGGTGCTTTCATTACCACTAAACGCATAACCGCAGATAATAAACCTGCACGTTCAGCAATACCGACACCTAATAACGCCACCAGCACCGTACCTAAAGGCGCAAACCCAGTAAAGTTTGTGACGATATTTGCCAAGATACGACGAATACCCTCTGCATCTAACAAACTAATAATGTGGATATAGCCATCTTCTGCGCGCCCTTTGGCGCCTTCTGGTCGGGGATCTTGTACCGTAACACCGAAGTATTCACCAACTGCCGAAGAGACAAGTAAAATAGCAATTAAAATAATAAATAAAATAACGGGATGGGGTAGCGCATTTCCTAGCCATTCCACTGTGCGTAGAAAGCGACTGCCTCCCTGTTTTTTTGTTTGCATCATTTATC
>JAEYFY010000282.1 GCA_023454395.1 Pseudomonadota bacterium | reverse complement strand
GCTTGTTGTTTGCTCATCGCCGGTCAGTGGATGCGCATTATAGGGAGATCTCGGATTAGCGCAAGTGTTTATTTCAATTTTTTTTCTGTTCGTTCTCTTTTTGAACTTTACGTCTATTTTTGATACGGAAAACACCTTTTCTGTATAAAAAATACACGACCCACCTTGTTGTTGTCTATTCGATATATTCTATCAATCACACTTCATTGCTCTACTTTCTCTTTTATTATCGATTTTATCGTCATGCACCATAAAAATCATTGCTCTCGCCAGCCTCCCCCATCGACTGCTATGCTTTTCTTATTTATAAAGTGAAACCAAGTACGAGGTTAAATTATGAGGAAATCAACAATCAGGAATTACTTACACCTTTCACCTTCTATTGATAAAAATGTTTTTATTGATGAGACAGCAACTGTGATTGGAGATGTACGCATTAGTGAAGATGTCAGTATCTGGCCTATGGTTGTTATTCGTGGTGATGTGAATTATGTCAGTATAGGGAAAAGATCGAATATTCAAGATGGTTCGGTTCTTCATGTCACCCACATCTCCCCCAACGATCCTGCAGGTTTTCCTCTTATTATTGGTGATAACGTTACTGTTGGGCACAAAGCAATGCTACATGGATGCACAATCGGAGATCGTGTTTTAGTTGGAATGGGCTCTATTCTACTTGATGGCGCAATTATTGAAGACGATGTAATGATTGGTGCAGGTAGTTTAGTTCCACCAGGAAAGCGGCTTGAAAGCGGTTTTCTTTACTTAGGAAGCCCTGTGAAAAAAGTGCGTCCACTTTCATCGGCAGAAATAGAGCATTTTATCTATTCTGCTAATAATTATGTCGAGTGGAAAAATAACTATTTAGCTACTCATCAATCCGCCATTGACAATGAATAGATAGGATGAAGAGTTGATAACTCATACTCTGTTACCAACTCTTCAAATTCTTCTTCAATGTCCCAACGATTTTGTTTAAATAATAAAATTCCCTCACCAACACCAAAACGCGTAATAAGCTCTTGCTCTGTAATTTGACAATCAAAAAGCATTCCGTTGATCATTATAGGAAAAAGAACACGCCTATTCTCCTCTAGCCATATTTCACGATCTGGAAATTGAATGGATTGGTTCATTGATTCAATCTTTCTCTCAATACATTAAGTACGGGGTTAATATCTGGTACAAGTTCATACCATAATTCCAATGCATAAGCCGCTTGTCCAACTAACATACCTAGCCCATCTGATAAACGTGTACTCCCATGTTTTAATGCGTTATATAGAAATGAAGTCATTCCAGTTTGATAATAAAGGTCGTAGCACGCTGTTTCAAAACCATAAACATCATTAGGAATAGGTGGTAAATCATTAGTCATACTAGATGCAGATGCATTTATAATTAAATCGTAATGTCTATCAGCAACCTCTTCTGCAGCGATTGCTCTGATCGTCCCAAATTGACTAAACTCTTTTACTAATTGCTCAGCTTTAGTAAATGTACGATTGGTTAAAGTAATATCACAATCGTAATCAAGTAATGGAAGTAGTATTCCTCTTGTTGCACCACCAGCACCAATAACTAAGACGGATTTAACCTGATTAGGCACAATAAAATCGAGCCTTGCCAAATCCAGAATAAGTCCTTGCCCATCAGTGTTATCACCAAGAAGTGATCCATCTTCTAATTTAACAATAGAGTTAACTGCGCCACATGCTTTTGCTCTATCTGTTAATTTATCCACAAAGCGGAATGCATCTTCTTTAAAAGGAACTGTAACATTAGCACCTCGCCCCCCATTAGAAAAAAAATGTGAAGCGGTTTTATCAAATTCACCTAAAGGAACAAGTAAGCGTCCATAACCATACTCTATTCCTATTTGCTTTGAGAAAAATTGGTGAATGAATGGAGACTGGCTGTGCTCGATAGGATTTCCCATCACTAAATATTTTTCCATCGCAATCACCCTTGTCGGTACAATTCACCCGTTAATGCATCTCGAATTTCAGAAGGATTCTGTCTACCACCAACATCCCCTTCAACGATAGGAATTGTATCCTTAAATTGTTCTCTTACTTCTTCAACTGTACGACATGGTGGTAATCCACTTAAGTTAGCACTGGTTGAAACTAAAGGTTTCCCATAAGCTAAACATAACGCTTTAACAATTGAGTGGTCTGTTACTCTCACGGCTAAAGAAGAAAATTTTCCAGTTAACCACTTTGGCGTCGTTGATTTGGCAGGAATAACCCACGTAACGGGCCCCGGCCAAGATGCAAACATTCTCTCTCGTTGGGGTTGTGTCAATGCACTATCGTCAATATAAGGTTTCAATTGCTCATAGTTATCAGCAATTAAAATTAGCCCTTTTTCAATTGAACGTTGTTTTAACATTAATAGTGCCATAACAGCGTGCTCACTATCAGGATCACAACCTACCCCAAATACAGCTTCTGTTGGATATGCGATAACTTTATTATCTTTTAATGCTTCTATAATTGTATTGCTTACAGGTGATGCTTCGTTATTCATGTTCTTCTCTTTTTGTTTGTTGCTTTCCACATAATTTGCTGGCGCACACCAATCTTACTCCTTGAGAAGACCTTTTTTCCATCAATAATGGATAG
>JAEYFY010000279.1 GCA_023454395.1 Pseudomonadota bacterium | reverse complement strand
GCTTGTTGTTTGCTCATCGCCGGTCAGTGGATGCGCATTATAGGGAGATCTCGGATTAGCGCAAGTGTTTATTTCAATTTTTTTTCTGTTCGTTCTCTTTTTGAACTTTACGTCTATTTTTGATACGAAAAACACTTCTTGTGTACAAAAAATATACGCTTTATCTTGTTATTGTCTATTCGGTATATTCTATCAATCACACTCTATTGCTCTACTTTCTCTTTTATTATCGATTTTTATAGTAATGCATCATAAAAATCATTGATCTCGCCAGCCCCCACCATCCACTGCTATGCTTTTCTTATTATAAAGTGAAACTAAGTACGAGGTTAAATTATGGGGAAATCAACAATCAGGAATTATTTACACCTTTCACCTTCTATTGATAAAGATGTTTTTATTGATGAAACAGCAACTGTGATTGGAGATGTACGCATTAGCGAAGATGTCAGTATTTGGCCTATGGTTGTTATTCGTGGTGATGTGAATTACGTAAGTATTGGGAAAAGATCAAATATTCAAGATGGTTCGGTTCTTCATGTCACTCACATCTCATCCAATGATCCTGAAGGTTTTCCTCTTATTATTGGTGATAACGTTACTGTGGGGCACAAAGCAATGCTACACGGGTGCACAATCGGAAATCGTGTTTTAGTAGGAATGGGTTCTATTTTACTTGATGGTGCAATTATTGAAGACGATGTAATGATTGGTGCAGGTAGTTTAGTTCCACCAGGAAAGCGACTTGAAAGCGGTTTTCTTTACTTAGGAAGTCCAGTGAAAAAGGTTCGCCCACTTTCACCCGCAGAAATAGAGCACTTTATCTATTCTGCGAATAATTATGTTGGGTGGAAAAATAACTATCTAACCACTTATCAATCTGTCATTGATAAAGAATAGATCGGATGAAGAGTTGATAACTCATGCTCTGTTACCAACTCTTCAAATTCTTCTTCAATGTCCCAGCGATTTTGTTTAAATAATAAAATCCCCTCACCAACACCAAAACGCTCTATAAGCTCTTGCTCTGTAATTTGACAATCAAAAAGCATTCCGTTGATCATTATAGGAAAAAGAACTTTCCTACTCTCAGCTAGCCATATTTCACGATCTGGAAATTGAATGGATTGGTTCATTTATTCAATCTTTCTCTTAATACATTAAGGACGGGGTTAATATCTGGTACAAGTTCATACCACAATTCAAATGAATAAGCCGCTTGCCCTACTAACATACCTAATCCATCTGATAAACGCGTACTTCCATGTTTCAACGCGTTATATAGAAATGAAGTCATTCCAGTTTGATAATAAAGGTCATAGCACGCTGTTTCAAAGCCATAAACATCATTAGGGATCGGTGGTAAATCATTAGTCATACTAGATGCAGATGCATTTATAATTAAATCGTAATGTTTATCAGCAACATCTTCAGCAGCCATTGCTCTGATCGTTCCAAATTCACTAAACTCTTTTACTAATTGCTCGGCTTTAGTAAATGTGCGATTGGTTAAAGTAATATCACAATCATAATCAAGTAGTGGAAGTAGTATTCCTCTTGTTGCGCCACCAGCACCAATAACTAAGACGGATTTAACCTTATTAGGCACGATAAAATCGAGCCTCGCTAAATCTAGAATAAGTCCTTGTCCATCAGTGTTATCACCAAGAAGTGATCCATCGTCTAATTTAACAATAGAGTTAACTGCGCCACATGCTTTTGCTCTATCTGTTAATTTATCCACAAAGCGGAATGCATCTTCTTTAAAAGGAACAGTAACATTAGCACCTCGCCCCCCATTAGAAAAAAAATGTGAGGCGGTTTTATTAAATTCACCTAAAGGAACAAGTAAGCGTCCATAGCCATACTCTATTCCTGTTTGTTTTGAAAAAAATTGGTGAATGAAAGGAGACTGGCTATGCTCGATAGGGTTTCCCATCACTAAATATTTTTCCATCACAATCACCCTTGTCGGTACAATTCACCTGTTAATGCATCTCGAATTTCAGAAGGATTCTGTCTACCACCAACATTTCCTTCAACGATAGGAATTGTATCCTCAAATTGTTCTCTTACTTCTTCAACTGTACGACATGGTGGCAATCCACTTAAGTTAGCACTCGTTGACACTAAAGGTTTTCCATAAGCTAAACATAGCTCTTTAACAACTGGATGATCTGTTACTCTTACAGCTAAAGATGCAAATTTTCCAGTTAACCATTTTGGCGTCGTTGATTTGGCAGGAATAACCCATGTAATGGGTCCCGGCCAAGATGCAAACATTCTGTCTCGTTGAGTTTGTGTCAATGCACTATCATCAATATAAGGTTTCAGTTGCTCATAATTATCAGCAATTAAAATTAGCCCTTTATCAATTGAACGTTGTTTTAACATTAATAGTGCCATAACAGCATGCTCGCTATCAGGATCACAACCGACCCCAAATACAGCTTCTGTTGGATATGCGATAACTTTATTATTTTTTAATGCTTCTATAATAGTATTGCTTACAGGTGATGCTTCGTTATTCATGTTCTTCTCTTTTTGTTTGTTGCTTTCCACATAATTTGCTGGCGCACACCAATCTTACTCCTTGAGAAGACCTTTTTTCCATCAATAATGGATAG
>JAEYFY010000236.1 GCA_023454395.1 Pseudomonadota bacterium | reverse complement strand
TAAGAGAAAAAGTTTCAACGTTGTTTGTCATTTCTGACCTCATTTCGAAAGGAGATTGATATCTTTCCTGACACTAATGGTAATGATAACCCTTATCACTTCAACCATGTCTTTTGAAAGGATATTCCATAAATGTGTGTTTTTTGTTCTATTTTTGCAATTACTTTGTTAACAATTAATGTTAACACAATGTAATATAACACTTTTATTCTCTTTCATTACAAAAAATAAAACTTTTAATTTTTCTTATATTTCGCACAATACGCACATAAGTTGCAATATAAATACACTTTATATGTTATCACTGAAATTTAGAGAAAAAAGCATAAAAATGTGTTTTTACATGACAGCTTATTAACTCTGTTCACATTCATTTTTATGCTTATCATGCAGGATAAGATAGCACCACTTATGTGATGACCTCTTATTGGATTGTGTGCTCTTTGAACTTATTTATTAATAGTGATGGTTTGAATATATTTATTTGTACATTCAAGGATTTGACTATTTTTTTGTTTGTTCGATTGGCTATTGAAGTTGCTAATCAATTGCAGTTGCCATACTCGGTTCGTTTTAAGATCAGCCACTAAAACACCTTCATAACTCACATTCTCTTTTGCGTATTTTCCTTCAAAAAAGACATGTCTACTTTCTGCGTTTGGGATGGTTAATGGTTTTATCGATGTAGATATTTCTTTCATGCCATCTATTATCGCAATATTATCAACTATGCCTTGTGCTCCCGCATCCACATCATAACTCATTGCATCGATCATTTTAAAATAAACCAGACGAACATCTGTTAAATCACAAATAGGCTCTGATTTATAAACCATCATTTCTGTTGTGACATCCTGAATATTATCGGGTAATAATTTAAAATAATTTTCAGTATCTTCTCTGCTCATTGTAAATGAAGTGGGATAAGCCATATTAAAACCAGAAACAGTTTGCACTGGAATATTGCTTATATCATTACTCGTTTTAGAGGTAGAATTATTGTCACACCCACTGATTAATAAACCTACAATTAATAATACTGTGGTGTTGAATTTAGAAATAGTTAACATTATTGATCGTCTTATCTTTTATTATGAAGATAATGATTATCATTAAAAATAAAATCTAAATAAAGAAATAATTCTCTTTTCTCTCTCAATTTTTATTCTTTTTGACATTATCTATAAACATAAAAAACGCACAAAGCGAGTATTTCACTTTGTGCGTATAACTTTTTTATTTTTTAAGAAATAACAGATGTTGTTAATCTAGAAATACATACTTGACGACCTTCATCATCAAATATTTCTATTGACCAAACTTGGTGTGAACGACCTAAATGAATAGGTTTGCATACACCTCTTACCTTGCCTTCTCTTGCTGAACGAATATGATTCGCATTAATTTCAAGCCCGACAATCTTTTGTTCACCTTCGGTACAAAGATAACCCGCAACAGAGCCTAATGTTTCAGCTAACACAACAGAAGCACCACCATGCAAAAGCCCCAAAGGCTGCTTAGTACGATGATCAACAGGCATTGTTCCTTCAAGATAATCATCACCAAGACATGTTAATTCAATACCCAAATGGCTCATCATATTGTTTTGTCCAATATGATTAAGATCCTCAATTGTCGTTTTACGTTTCCATATCATGGCATAATCTCCAAAAGTGCCTGTAGTGGGTGTTTTAGCTCAACATTATCAATACGTTTCACTTGACTACGACAAGAGTAACCGGTGCTTAAACAACGCATTGTTGGTAACGTTTTTAATGCATTACCCCATGAGAGTTGATAAATGCCCAACGAGTTTTCATAATTATTGAGTTCATGTCCATAAGTACCAGCCATTCCACAACATCCAGTGCTCACAAATTCGAGTTGCTGCCCATAACGTTGGAAAATAGCCTGCCACTGTTTCATACTTTGTGGTAGCGCCGTCACTTCTGTACAGTGCCCAAAAAGATACCATTTTTCAGCATCATCGCGAACTGCTATTGGCTCAGATACCAATTTACTTAGCCATTCATGAACAAGTTGAACATTAAAATCCCCACGTTTATCACCCAGTATTTCACGATATTCATCACGATAACAAAGCACTAACGCAGGATCGACTCCCACCATAGGGATACCTAATTTTGCAACACGATTAAGCATTATTGAGGTTTTTTGTGCTGTTTTACTAAATTGCTGTAAAAAACCTTTAATATGTTGTGCTTTACCATTAGGTGAAAACGGCAACAAGACAGGTTTAAATCCAATTCTTTCAATTAGCTTGATAAAATCGGCAACCACTTTTGCATCGTAATAACTGGTGAAGGGATCTTGAACCACCAGCACATGATGGCTTCGTTGCTTTTCAGATAAACGCTCTAAGTCTTCTAGCGTCATATCTAACGCATTGTGCCCAGCCAATTGCTGCTTTAATGTTGGTGATGACAGCAAAGGTAAATCAACCATTCCTATCGTGTGTTTACTTAATGATTGCACCAAGGGTTGCTTCATAAAAAAGTTAAAGAATCCGGGTGCTTTCGCCATAATCGGCGTAGTTAACTCAACATTAGCGACAATATGATCTTTTAACGGACGTAAATAGCGCTGGTGATAAAGCTCAGTAAACTTAGAACGAAACGATGGCACATCAATTTTAATCGGGCATTGCGTTGAACACGCTTTACAAGCCAAGCAACCGTTCATTGCCGCTTTGACTTCATGAGAAAAATCATATTCGCCACGTTTAGCTTTCCAAGTATTACGCGTTTTCTCAATTAAATTTCTTAAACTAGGTTTATTATTTTCAAGGCTAGATCCAAGTTGTTTTGGGCTAACGCCTTGCTCTGTTAATAAGCGTAGCCACTCCCTTACAAGTGCGGCTCGTCCTTTAGGTGAATGAATGCGTTGTCCGCTGATTTTCATTGAAGGGCACATAGGGCTTTTAGCATCAAAATTAAAACAAAGCCCATTGCCATTACAATCTAATGCACCTTTGAAATCTTGGCGCACAGATAAAGGAATTGTGCGATCAAAAGTCCCTCGTTTGATAGTATCAACTTGCTTCATAGGCTCATCGACCTCTAATGGAGGGCAGATTTTCCCAGGATTCAGTCTATTTCGAGGATCGAACACCGTTTTGATTTGACGCAGTTCATGATAGAGCGTTTCACCGAAAAATTCGGGGCTGTATTGCGCTCTAAAGCCTTTTCCATGTTCACCCCAGAGTAACCCACCATATTTGGCTGTTAACGTGACAATGTCGTCTGAGATGGATTTCATCAATAATTCTTGTTGTGGATCGCACATATCAAGAGCTGGTCTTACGTGCAATACACCCGCATCAACATGTCCAAACATGCCATAATTGAGCTGGTGGCTGTCAAGTAGCGCTCTAAATTCTGTAATATAATCAGCAAGATGTTCTGGCGGTACACAGGTATCTTCGACAAAAGGAATTGGCTTTGCTTGCCCTTTTGCGTTACCTAATAAACCAACCGCTTTTTTACGCATGGCATAAATACGATTTATATCCGCCAAATCTTCACAGACTTGATAACCAATAACACCGCTCTGACCCTCTTTCATTAATGAATCTAAGCGTTGGCATAATGATGCGACTTGTGAAGCGATAAGATTTTCATCATCACCCGCAAATTCAACAATATTAAGACCTTGCATATCTTTATCAGGTATATCAGTGATCAGCGCTTTAACGGAATGCCACACAATATCTTCACGAGCGAGATTTAATACTTTGGAATCAACAGTTTCAACAGAAAGTGCTTTCGCTTTAACTAAAAAAGGCGCATTACGTAATGCTGAGTCAAAAGAATCGTATTTTACATTGACTAAACTGCGCTGTTTAGGAATTGGCGTGATATCGAGTGTCGCTTCAGTAATAAAAGCGAGCGTTCCTTCAGAGCCTGTTAAAATTCTCGTTAAATCAAATCGTTTCATGTCATCACTAAAGACATGACGTAAATCATACCCAGTTAAAAAGCGATTTAATTTAGGGAATTTTTCAAGAATAAGCTTTCGTTGCTCTTTGCAACGAGATAAAACAGTACGATAAACTTTACCGATTGCAGAACTCTCTTGGGCAAGATTTTCGGCTAATGCGATATCCATCGCTCGCGTTTCAAGAAGTTCACCACCTAACAAAACCGCTCTAACACCAAGAACATGATCAGAAGTTTTACCATAAACCATTGAACCTTGCCCGGATGCATCAGTGTTAATCATTCCACCTAATGTGGCACGGTTACTGGTAGAAAGTTCTGGTGCAAAAAAGTAGCCATAAGGTTTTAAAAAGAGATTAAGCTCATCTTTTATCACTCCTGCTTCCACTTTTACCCAACGTTCTTCTGGATTTATCTCAATGATGCGTTTCATATAACGAGATAAATCAACGACAATACCATCCGTTAATGCTTGCCCATTAGTACCTGTGCCGCCCCCTCTTGGCGTCAGGGAGAGTGAATGAAATCGAGGTTCATCAACTAAGCGAGCTATAATAGTGACATCCGCTGTTGAACGAGGAAAAACAACCGCCTGTGGCAATAACTGGTAAATACTATTATCTGTTGCCATAGTGAGTCTGTCAGCATAACTGCTGGAGATATCACCGGTAAAACCGTTTTTTCGAAGAGTATCAAGAAATTCTGTTGTGAGTTCACTGACTTGCGGTGCTTGCGATATACGTGGGATCATTGGTTATAGCTCTTTAATCTAATAGTCCACATTGCTTAATTTTAGATGTTGAAATGTATGCTAAGAGGTACTCTGCCTCATTTTGTACTTTCAGACCGATACCTATTCACCTTATCATACAATTCTGGCAAATTGCGTAGTGATATAAACAACGTGATATTTGCAATGTTTATTCATCTGCTTCTAGCATTTTTATTCGTGTAGGGATTTAAAACCATGGAAAAACCGCAGA
>JAEYFY010000226.1 GCA_023454395.1 Pseudomonadota bacterium | reverse complement strand
GATCATTATCAAATAAACTCGCGTTTTTTAGCGAATTATTATCCATTTTAAACCCCACAAATTTTTATAAATCTTATGACTAATTAGTTTATTTTATATTAGAGATATTATTGAAGATAAAAATGCTCTTAGCAAAATTAAGTCTTATAACACAAACAGATACATTTCATTAATCTACTAATAATATCGGCACCCTGGATATTTTCTTTACTATAAGAACCTTATAATACGTAAAAAGCCCTTAATGATGCCGTAAACATTTCATATCGAGAAAGTTTTTTTTGAAAATACTGTTTTATTTCGCTAAAAATAAAAATATTAGCTTTAAGTTTTAAATAGTTTTATTTTGATAAAATTAAAATCACCCAAATCTTATTGTTGCTATGAAAGATCAAATTAATTTTAAAAGGAAAAACAATGATAATCGCATACTCAACAGCACCAAATGAAACAATCGCTAATGAAATTGCTCACTACCTTATCAATGCAAAGCTTGCTGCTTGTGTAAGTTTAATACCTCACGTAAAATCTATTTATCATTGGAATAATGAAATTATTGAAGATAATGAAATACTTATGATGATAAAATCCGAAAAAAGCAAACAACAAAACTTAATTGATACTCTTGTCGAAATACATCCTTATGATACTCCTGAAGTGATTATAATACCGATTGAAAATGGTTTTAAAGGTTATCTTAATTGGCTCCATACCTCTTTGAATTAAAATACCGTTAAATTTTCAGTGAGACCTCTTTTCTGATATTTTTTCAAAAAAATGATAATTAGTTGTGAATCAAAGCATCTTATATCATCTCAATTATGAGACAAATAACCTGCTGTTAATATCAAACTAAATTGCTTTTTTTGAACATGATAAGCATTTAAAATACTCTTTATAAGTGTCTGTATTTTAATTTCAACTAACGATAATCTAGGTAGTTAATTATATTCCTAATATAAAAATATTTATTTTGTTAGTCTTGGTGTTTTTTTAAAAAATAGGGAAAAATAGATAGAATAGCCTTTAATGCTAAATTAATAAGGTTACTAGCATCTTATTCTTTTTATTTTCTGTTATAATCAACAGACTTTCTCTAAATTACATGCAAAAAGGAGTAAGTTGTGAAAACAAACAGAGTCGCAAGACGTATTTTAGGTTTACCTTATAATTTAAGTCGGTCTAAAAAGAAAGTGCGTTTTTCCATTATTGCCTCTACAAACGCTGAAAATGTACCTGCTGAGTTAAAAAACACAGCTAAAGTCTGTTTAAAACAGGATTTCAGAAAGAACGCAGAGCACAAACGTATATATATGAAGTTAACAGATGCTTATCCAGAGTATCTTGCAACTAATTAATATTTTTATACGCCAACGCTATTTAATAAATATTTTCGTATTTAGTTTGTATACTTAAAATATAAAAAATAGCATATCCCTTACATCATGTAAGGGATATTAGTTTTCTAGGCTAGTTTATTTTTGTTATTTATAGAGTTCTTTTCTTATATTTATAAGCGTAACTTCTGCCATTGAAGGCTCCACTTTATCCGGCAATGGGCTTAATTGAAATGCACTCTTAATAGTCTTAATAAGAATTTCACTGCGCTCTAATAATTCATCATAACTAAACTGACCAGCCTTAATTGCTAATAATTCATCTCTATTATCACACCAAACCTTCACTTTACCTTCTTGTGCGATCCCTAATGCAATATAGAGTAATCTAAAGGTATGCATCATATTCTTACTATCGTAACTTCTGCCATGATCAATGTTTTGTTGGTAACGAACATCATTACGTTGTTCAACCCACTGCCAATATTCATGATATTGCTTGCGGTATGCACTATAGCCTTCTTTATTAAAGCTAAGATAGCCTTCTAGTTTTGCGGTTTTAGAAATACTACTTAGCAATACATCATTTGCATTTTCTTTTTTTATTATTCCTTGATAAGGCTCTTTATCATCATAATAAATTGCATAAATATCTTGAGCATGAGTAAGTTTTGTTAACCCAATATGCGCTTGCTTCCAATGTCGATTTTCTAACCAATTATTGATTAATATTGTTTTTCCATCTTCAATGACATAACAAAAATCAAGAATAGTTTTTAATTTTTTTTCGACTGGATTTACTATTTTTTTATTTAACCCCTGAGCTTTCTTAATCTGCCCTTGTGCATAGTGGACAAATGTTTGAACACAAGTTTTAGACAAAAACCATTCTGGTTTTATCAATGACATTAAAGGGTGTCGATAAATAACCATCTGTTCGGGGGAATTAAGTAACTCTAAAATATTAGGGTTCGATGCACACAATAGCTCTATAAATCTTCCAAGCTCATAATAGACAATATCATTGGTTTCATTACTTACTTGTGGTGTATATTCCAATCCATAAAAAAGATCTTTAGGAAGATAAAAGACACCTTTAATATCTGTATCTGATGTTTCCGTTGCAAGATTATGCGAACGACTTCCAGCGATACTTTCAAATAAAAGGTAAGGTTTTATATCTTCAATAGTCAGTTTCATCTAATTTTTTCCTAAACCAATTATTTAAAATATCATTATCTGGTACTGCTCTTTTGGGTAATTGAACATTTGTCTCTTGCCATAAAAAGATCATTAAATGTTGCATCGCATCTGTTGGAACCCAAGTAAAATGTTCATTTTTATCTGATTTAAATTCTACTAATTTTTTGATGTCTTTTTGTTCTTCAACAGTTAAAATTTTTATCAGCTTATCCAATTGCATAGGCGGAATATCACCCGTTTTCACGGTCCAATAAGCGGATAAAAGAGAACGCAGCATATAGAACCATTTTTTTAATTTTATTGGCTCTGCACTAATCTCATTTTTAGCGTTATTATCAGAAGAATATCCACTCACAACTTTAGCAATTCCTCTGTAATGATGAACAACTACTTTTGGCTGATAATAGAGTTTTGCAAGCTCCAATAACTCTTTTTGAACATTAGGATATTGTTGATAAATTATTGGCGATTGGAGCCATTCTAATAATATACAATTCGATTTACGTAATAAGTGTAGTGCTTTAGTAAGATCCCAAGCGCCTACATCAAACCAACTATTTTCTATCCATTCGAAGGTTTCTTTAGGTTTATCAATAGAAAGATAAGCATTACGAGGCCGTATAAAAATACCCCGAACATCATAATCACTATCTGTTGAGGCAAATCCCCAAGCTCGACTACCACTTTCTGCAACATAAAGTAATTTAACTTGATGCTCTTGCTCTATTTGCGGTAATTTTTTTAATATCTCATTATGCATGATATCCTTATCTCCTATTTTATTAAATTACAACATCATGTAGATGCTGTTGTTTATAATTCGAGTATTAAACAATAATAACGAAGTTAAAAAGAACTGATCAATTCAATGTAACTAATAATGGCTCATTTCGTTGTGAATTTTCAAATGCTTATTTATTTTAATCATTGAGTCAAGTTTATGAAATAGTGTGGTTTTGGCAGCAAGATTATAACTTGAATCGAACACATGAAAGTTTGCTGGAGACATACCGTAAATAGTTAGAAAACTCTAATTTGGAGTGTCTCAATTAATGGGGAATGAACAAGCCTTTCCCCAAGTAGAGTAAAGGATAAATTTTGTATGAGCAATAAGGATTACTTTGGCAAAATAAAAACAGGTGGAAGTAACTCTTCTAAGGGATTTGCTTACCAAGATCTTTGTGCCGCCTTTTACTTACTAAAGTACTTTAATGTGAGTGGGTTCAATTCTATCGGGATAGAAACAGATGATGATTTTTCATTGTTGTTTGACGATAAGATAAAAATTAATGTTCAGGTCAAATATGAAGAACTAACGATACCACTTGTTAATAAATACGCTTCACAAAATAAAATTATTTTAGGACCATCAAAAAATAAAAGTTTGTCAACTTTTCTTTCTTACTTGAAGCAGTTTACAAATAATCAATTGTCTAACGAGGATAACCTTTCGAAAATATCAGTATCAATAGATTTTAGAAAGATTCTAGAACGAAATAGTATTGTATTTAAAAATATCAGCGAAATTTCTAGAGTTTGGAATGTCGATATACTCCCTGAGGACAAGATTAAAGATATTATTAAGTTAGAGATAATTGAATGGGGTATTAAGAACTCGCTTCTATTAAATGGCGATGAATGCCTAAAAGATTTGATACATATCATATATGAAAGCCGCTGTGATAGAGGATATATAAAAAAATCTGACGCTAAAAATATTTTTGAAAAACACTCTAAGAAACTTACTATCGAAAGAGAATTTGGGGTATCGCTAAACTTTCTGGAACATTTGAATTTAAATCAGGACGAAATTCTAATAAGTGTTAACTCAAAAGTTAGTAAGGCAGAAGGCTTGATCCTTGATGGCGACTACGAAGGAGCCTTAAGCGAATATATAGAATTATCCAAGACAATAAAATCTGAAAAGCTATATGTGAAATGTGCGGGAATTTTGCAAATCTTAGGCAAAATAGATGATGCCATATTCTATTGCGATAATGCTTTAAAGATTAATTCGTTATACCCTATGGCGTTAGCAGTAAAGGGGACTTTAATTGCAGAGAAAGGTGATAATGATTTTGCTTTAGAGTTATTGAAAAGTGCTGAATTCCAAGATAACACTGATCCTTTCATTATTTATAATATCGGTGTCATCCACCTAAATTTGAAAAATATTGATGATGCGATAAGTTATTTTGAGAAATCAATAAAGCTGGCTCCTAAGTTAAGCTACCCGTATTTAAATCTTAGCATTTGCTATTTTCACCGAGGTGTAATTTCCGAGGCTGCTAAATATATTGATATTGCTTTACTCCTAGAGCCTGGACTTCCAGAAGCATTGTCACAAAAAGGTGAAATAAAACGCTTTTATGGGAAGACAGATGAAGCAAGTAAACTATTTGAAAGGTGCTTGCTTGACACCCCAAAAAATATCGTCGCAAACTTAGGATTAGCTTTGTGCCTGATAGAACAAGGTGACCCTCTGGGGTTCGGACTTTTGGTATTCAATTATCAAAAGGAATTATCTGAGCTTGATTTAAATAAGTCTTTAGTAATTTTGGATATCGGATGGGAAAGAACGTTAGCTATTTCAATACAAAATATAGATGGGTCATCATATTTGGTGAATTATGATGACCTTGAGGTCTATGTTCCAAAACCAAGTAAAGATCGAATTGCGATTGGAGTTATGAATACTAAAGGAACTACTCTTCCTCTTATTATTAAATCCTATACTGAAATAAATTCTTATAAAAATGCAGTTAATGCTATTAGGCTAAGTCAGTCTACAGATTTATTTGTTCCCGCAAATGGCTCTGTGAAGGGTAAATCAGACCATTGTGAAATTAAGATTAATTTAGAGCACTATTTTATATATGGAAAAACCGACAAAAGCGATAGCAAAGGATATCGTTCTTTCGTTGAATGTTTTGATGGATGGTTCCTGTTATTAATTACCCATGAGGGATCCAAGCAGCAAGAAAGTTTTACTGTGGTCGGGCTGGAATGTAACTGAGCATATTCACTGCTATCTCCAAAACGTATATTTTTATCAGTGTATTGCGTGGTATGGGAAGCGAAAGAAATTGATGAGTGTTTGAAATCAAGAGAGACGCCTAAGTGTTACACAGAACGTAAACGTAATGAAGCAGATCAGTTTGTAAGTAACGTCTAACCACCCTACCCGTTTAAGCAAAGGATATCACCATGAATACACAAAAAAACGTATATAACTAGGTAAGCGATTAGAAGCCCTTTCATAGAGTTCCTAGAAGGTATTGAAATATCTAAAGATGAATATGATGAGATAAGAGAATAAGTTAAATCATATTTTTAATTACATTAATGATGTATTTTTTATATATAATGCTATATTAATAGGGATTGAATTTTCTCAAAAGTATATTTACAACTAAAAATTATCATTAGGTGGAATTAATATTATGGCACTAATAGAAAAAATTGAAATATTAAATTTAGAGAGTATAAAAAATCATTCAAAAGTAGATGCAACATATTCAATTATCATTGATGATGGTAAAAAATACTTACAAATTGATTCTTATGGTTCTAAATCTCGCCAGATACAAGGAGGAAAGAGTCAGTCAATGCGTTTCTCTCCTGAAGCTATAACTCAGTTAAAAGAAATTCTAAAGGATTTTTCTTAATTAATTCTTTTATTTAGTACCACCCTGCACTAGCAGGGGTTTTTTATACCTAAATTTCAGAGGATATAATGAAGCCAATACTTGATATGTGTTGTGGCTCTCGTATGTTTTATTTTGATAAACAAGATGATCGTGTTTTATTTAATGACATTAGAGCCGAAGAACATATTTTATGTGATGGAAGAATTTTAAATATAACACCAGATATTATTTCTGATCTTAAAAACCTTCCATTACCAGATAATACCTTTTATCAGGTGCTATTTGACCCTCCTCATTTAATTAGAGTTGGTAAAAATAGTTGGATGTTTAAAAAATACGGTTCGTTAAATAAAGAATCATGGAGAGAAGATTTAAGTAAAAGGTTTAATGAAGCATTTAGAGTGCTTAGGTCTGGAGGAACATTGCTGTTCAAATGGAATGAAACTCAAATACCAGTCAAACAAATTTTAGCTTTAACTAATGAAAAACCAACTGCCGTTCAGCGTGTAGGGAAAAACGATAAAACACACTGGATAGCATTTTATAAAGGAAACGAATGAAAAAATACGACCTTATCTATTGTGATCCTCCGTGGGATTACAAAAATAAAGTTTCAAACGGTGTTGCTAAAAATCATTATTCAACAACTTCTCTTTTCAATTTAACTCATCTCTCTATTCATTCTATTGCATCTGATAACGCAGTTCTTGCCATGTTGTATACAGGTAATTTTGTACTTCTATACCGTCATTTTTTCGGTTTTTGTCAACCATTACTAACCATAGAAAACAAAAAAGCCACCAGTAACTTACTGATGGCTCTTGGTTTTTTAATCTTTATCAACTATTGCTGATAAACGATATTTTATTCCCACTCAATTGTTGCTGGTGGTTTACCGCTAATATCATAAACAACGCGGGAGATACCGCTAACTTCATTGATAATACGGTTAGAAACACGACCTAAGAAGTCATAAGGTAAATGCGCCCAATGCGCTGTCATAAAGTCCACTGTTTCAACAGCACGTAATGAAACAACCCAGTCATATTTACGACCGTCACCCATAACGCCCACTGAACGCACAGGTAAGAACACGGTAAATGCTTGGCTTACTTTGTTATATAAGTCAGCTTTATGTAATTCTTCAATAAAGATTGCATCCGCACGACGTAATAAATCACAGTACTCTTTCTTGATCTCACCTAATACACGAACCCCTAAACCAGGACCCGGGAATGGATGACGATAAAGCATATCGTAAGGCAAGCCTAACTCTAGACCGATTTTACGAACTTCATCTTTAAACAGTTCTTTTAATGGCTCTACTAAACCCAGTTTCATATCATCAGGTAAACCACCCACATTATGGTGTGATTTAATCACATGAGCTTTACCTGTTGCTGATGCTGCAGATTCGATCACATCTGGGTAAATAGTACCTTGTGCTAACCATTTAACTTGTGGCTGTTTAACAGCTTCTTCATCAAAGATTTCAATGAATGTATGACCAATGATTTTGCGTTTTTTCTCAGGATCGTTTTCGCCCTTCAACGCAGTTAAGAAACGTTCTTCTGCTTCAACATGGATAATATTTAGGTCAAATTTGCCTTTAAACATTTCCATGACTTGCTCTGCTTCATTCAGACGCAATAAGCCGTTATCAACAAATACACATGTTAAACGTTTACCAATCGCACGGTTTAACAATAATGCTGTCACTGAAGAGTCAACACCGCCTGATAACGCTAAAATAACGTGATCATCACCAATTTGCTCTTTTAAACGAGCAACCGTGTCTTCAATAATTGCAGCAGAAGTCCACAGAGCATCACATCCACAAATATCTAAAACGAAACGTTTTAAAATCGCTAAACCTTGATGGGTGTGTGTCACTTCTGGGTGGAATTGAACACCATAAAAACGTTTCTCTTCATTCGCCATAATAGCAAATGGGCAAGTTTCAGTGCTGGCTACTGTTACAAAGTCTGATGGAATAGCAGTAACTTTGTCACCGTGGCTCATCCACACATCTAATAATGGTTTGCCATCTTCGCTAACTGAATCTTGAATATCATTAAACAGAGCACAAGTTTCACGAATTTCAACTTGTGAATAACCAAATTCACGCTCACCAGAAACTTCGACATCGCCACCTAATTGCATCGACATCGTTTGCATACCATAACAAATTCCTAATACAGGAACGCCTGCATTAAATACGTATTCTGGCGCACGAGGGCTGTTGTCTTCAGTCGTACTTTCAGGGCCACCAGACAGAATAATACCATTAGGATTAAATTCACGAATTTGTTCTTCTGTAACATCCCATGCCCAGAGTTCACAATAAACGCCGATTTCACGGATACGACGAGCAATAAGCTGCGTATACTGTGAACCGAAATCAAGGATAAGAATGCGATGATTATGGATATTTGCTGTCATTTGTGGTGAATTCCAAAACAGATAAAGTCATAAAGTTGAAAGGCTTG
>JAEYFY010000207.1 GCA_023454395.1 Pseudomonadota bacterium | reverse complement strand
TCTGAATAAAAACTTAGTTCTTTAATAAGGAGCACACCATGACACATGATCACAAACTAAAAGTTGAAGCTATCAAACGTGGGACTGTTATTGATCATATTCCAGCGCAGGTGGGCTTTAAAATTCTTTCGCTATTTCGTTTAACTGAAACGGATGAAAGAATAACAGTAGGTTTTAATTTACCTTCTGAAAATTTAGGCAAAAAAGACTTAATTAAAATCGAAAATGTCTTTTTAACCCCAGAACAAGCAAACCGTTTAGCAATGTATGCCCCACAAGCAACAGTAAATATTATCGATGATTATCAAGTGATTAATAAGATGGCATTAAGCTTACCTGAATTACTTGAAGATGTAGTGCCTTGTCCTAATAGCAACTGTATTAGCCATAACGAGCCAGTACAAAGTAGTTTCCGTGTAAAAAAACTGGCCTCAGATGTTGTATTAACCTGCAAATACTGTGAAAAAGAGTTTGAACGCCACGCGGTTATTCGTTAATTCTGTTAACTATCTGCTCTGCTCGTCAGGGCAGATAGTTTTTTATTAGTTAACCTTTTGAATAACAAACTCCTTTCCACCTATAAAAAATACCCATTCACACTTATTGTAGATATTTTCTCTACTTAGAATCGCCAAAGTCGATCTTTTGTTTTCTCTCGCTTTTTGTCACCATAAAGCCTGGATATATCCGCTAAATCACTTACTTAATTACTTTAACAGAGACGAATTTTCGCCTTCTGCGGATAGACTTATGCAAACAAAAACTCGCTTATTACTCTTAACACTATCATTGGCTGTTTTTGGTGTGATCACAACAGAAGTTGCTGTGATTGGGTTGTTACCACAACTTGTCGAACAGATGAATATCACCGCGCCACAAGTGGGCTTTTTGGTCAGTATTTACGCCATTGTGGTCGCAATCACAGGTCCTGCTATCACACTGTTATTTGGGCGATTTAATCGTAAAACAGTACTGTTGGTCATAATGGCTTTATTTATTATTTCCAATACTGTTTATGCATTAACACATCAATATCACGTTATTTTATTATTTCGTATTCTACCCGCATTCACCCATGCCCTATTTTTCGCAATAGCGCTTATGGTGGCAGCAAATTCAGTACCAGTAGAAAAATCTACTCATGGAGTTGCTATTGTTTTTTCTGGTGTTGCTGTGGGAATGGTTTTAGGGATGCCACTTAGCGCTTTTATTGCTGAAACTTGGTCATTAAGTATGGCATTTTGGTTTGGCGCGATTACCAGTGTCGTTGCTTTTATTGGTATTGTGTTTTTTGTGCCTTCAATCAAGGTGACTGAGCCTCTTAAAATTAGTGAACAACTAAAAGTATTAACTAAATCAACAGTTTGGTTGAGTATTGCTACTGTGACACTTATCTTTTCAGCCATGTTTGCTGGATTTAGCTATATTGCTGATTTTTTAGTGAACGTCACTGGCTTTTCAAACAATATAACCAGTACATTACTGATTGTATTTGGTGTCAGTGGCTATTTTGGTAATTTTATTTTTAGTCACTATTTACAGCGAAATGTGGTTAAAACAACGATAACTTACCCAATCTTGTTTTGTTTTATCTACTTATTTATTTGGTTAAGCGGCGCTCAGGCACTTGCAATGATCCCTCTGATCATTCTTTGGGGCATGTTGCATACCTCTGGGCTAATTATTTCTCAAACATGGTTAATGAGAGATGCAAAAGCAGCCCCCGAATTTGCAAATAGCCTGTATATCGCCTTCTCAAATCTAGGGATAACCGTGGGTTCTATGGTAGGAGCTTGGGTAATTCAACACTTTGAATTAGAAATGATAATTTGGGTAGGCATACTCTTTTCACTGCTTGCATGGGGAACAATCTGGCTACGAATACGTTTACAATCACCAAACCATGAGATGGTTTATCAACAGTAAATTGTTACTCGTCAAATCCTCCTTCTTTTGCCACCTGAAGCAATGCATCTGCTATATAACGTGTTTTAGGTGGTACTTTTTGCCCTTTATGCCACATCATATTAATCGGAGATTGATACCCTTCTGTTTTGATCAATACTCGTTGTAATTGTCCCTCTTTAAGTTTATCCCCAATCATCCATAACGGAAGTTGAGCAATACCATAGCCATGGATCACCGCATCAAGCATTGCATCACCATCAGCAAGCTCATAGAAAGGTGTTGGAATGTACTGGCGAAAGGTATCTGCTTCTTTTAACATCCAATAAAAAGGTGCATCTTGTCGAAATCCTACAATGCAACGATGCTCTGATAGCGCCTCGATATCTTTAGGCATACCATATTTTTTCAAATAAATAGGTGAAGCACAGAGAGCCAACTTTTGTGTTGTCAATTGCCGTGCAATAACATTGCTACTATCCGGTAAGTGCCCAATACGAACGACTAAATCCACACTCTCCTCGTGCATATCAATATAACGCTCACTAAATGAGACACTCATTTTAAGCAGAGGCTGTTTATCCATCAGTGTCATTAAAACCGGCATAATACATTTACGACCAAAAGCAGAGGGTAAATCCAGACGGATTTTTCCTGTTAATACAGACTGATTTTCTTGAACTTGATTATTCGCTTGTTCAAGAATAGAAAGTGCAATTTGACATTGTTGTAAGTAATACTCACCTTCAGAGGTCAACGTTAAACGCCTTGTTGTCCTTAATAGTAAGTTGACACCTAAGTGCTCTTCTAATCGAGTAACACTTTTTCCAACCGCTGATTTAGTTATTCCTAAACGCGACGCAGCTTCAGTAAAATTGCCCGTTTCAGCGGTTGCAACAAAAGCAGTGATACCAGAGAGTGAATTGAATTGAGTCATAGACGCCTATTGCAATTGTTCTAAATCGTATTCAACAATACATTGATAAAGAATACATCGATAAAAGCAAATATAATAAACACGATGTTTCTTTATTATAGAATAATTCCCTGTTAGCGGCATAAAGGGGATATTGTTGAAAAATAAAAATTACACACAATCCTATTTTTAGGAAAAATTTTTCTATAAAAAGCCCTTCTTTTCCCGTAAAAACCTGCTTTAAAGCGAAGTAATTGCATGAGTTCATTTTCTTTTTACACTGACAAACTTTATGATAAAGCCTGACATCTGTCATATTGCTAACCTAAAGCACTGGCTATAATAGCGCCACACTAATCGAATGTTAGCGTTAATCTTATAAAAACAGGAGTTCTACATGTCTTACGAAATTAATACCGATAAAGCCCCTGCAGCAATCGGCCCTTATGTACAAGGTGTTGATTTAGGTAACTTAGTGATCACTTCAGGTCAATTACCTGTTGATCCTGCAACGGGTGAATTTGTTTCTGATAATGCCGCAGAGCAAGCTCGTCAATCTTTAGAAAACGTAAAAGCAATCATTGAAAAAGCGGGTTTAACCGTTGCTAATATCATCAAAACCACTGTTTTCGTAAAAGATTTAAATGATTTCGGTACAATTAATGCCGCTTATGAAGCATTCTTTAAAGAGCATAATGCAGCATTCCCAGCTCGCTCATGTGTTGAAGTTGCACGTTTACCAAAAGATGCAAAAGTAGAAATCGAAGTTATCGCTATCCGTTAATTTCATCTCAATAGTAGATCATAAAAAAGCAAAGGTCTCTTAATGAGCACTTTGCTTTTTTTATGTTCTCACTTTTTGATGAATAATTTATCACTTCTGTTTTTGGCACATATTTACAATTCAGCTAACCCCTCTTGATGCCTGACGTAGCAAAAATACCTTGATGTAGATCAGTTTTAATGAAGATTATTTCCCTTCCAATAACTATATATTGTGCTTTAATACACATCGACATACAACATATAGTAATTATACACATCTTATCCACAATAAGCCTGAATGCTGTGCCATCACCTGTTTTTATGGGATTTGAGCCTGTGGATAAATAGTTAAGGAGCAAGATTGTGAAAACCA
>JAEYFY010000165.1 GCA_023454395.1 Pseudomonadota bacterium | reverse complement strand
GTTGTGTTTTCATTAACACGTCAACCCGATTTTGATAATTACCTAGTATAAACGAAATAAAAATTAATTACGCTGATAATTGCAGATTTTTTTTAGCATAAGTCAACGATTTTTCAATGACTTCGTCAATTGACAAGCTTGTAGAATCGAGAATTAATGCATCTTTCGCCGCAACAAGTGGCGCAACAGCGCGATTCCGGTCACGGTGATCGCGTTCTTTTATCTCGGATAAAAGGCGCTCAAAGTTAACATTAAAGCCCTTTTCCTGCAACTGTAACATGCGACGACGCGCGCGCTCTTCTGCACTCGCTTCTAAAAATATTTTCACTTGAGCATCAGGAAAAACGATTGTTCCCATATCTCGGCCATCAGCAATTAAGCCAGGCGCTGTACGAAATGCGCGTTGACGACGCAGTAATGCTTCTCTTACACGAGGAAAAGTCGCAGCTTGTGATGCCGTGTTTCCAACTGTTTCTGTTCGAATTTCAGTTGAAACATCTTCACCTTCAAGAATGACACTTAAGCCATTCTCATTTGGAATAAAACGCACATCTAAATTTGCAGCCAAGGGGACTAAAGCATCTTCTGAGGTGATATCAACATGGTGATGTAAAGCCGCTAATGCCAATACACGATAAATAGCGCCAGAATCGAGTAAATGCCAGCCAAACGCTTTCGCTAATGCTTGGCATAATGTTCCTTTACCTGCTCCGCTAGGCCCATCAACAGTTATAACAGGGACGATAACCGCCATGAGTTTCTCCTTTTCGTGGGCACTGCATTTCTGTATTTGTTGCTCTTATTACATTGATATAATAGGCATAGTATTCAAACAGAGAAAAACAGTATTAATATATGCGCGACATTATACGCATACAATGTATAGGAAGAAACAAGCAGATAAGCACTAAAGAGTCTTATTTAATATTATTTTTTCGAGATAGGCTATTTTTTAGAAAAATCAATCTGACCACAATAAAAAATCGGCAGTATTGTTCTTCAAAAAGTCCAATACTGCCGATTTAATTGATTTAATTTTGACTCATTTTAATTAATGATTTTCACATTAATGACTACGTTGAGAATTACTACGTTGAGAAAGTGTTTCTAGTTTCTCAAAATAATCAGGGAAAGTTTTTGCAGTACATCCCGGATCAAGAATAGTAATTGGCGTATCTGAAAGCGCCACCAGCGAAAAACACATTGCAATACGGTGATCATTATAAGTTTTGATATCCGCAGTGGTTAACTGTTTTGGTGGCGTTACTTTTAAGTAGTCGCGCCCTTCTTCAACTATCGCACCCACTTTTTGTAACTCTGCTGCCATTGCCGCTAATCGGTCAGTTTCTTTTACACGCCAGTTATAAATATTGCGAATAACCGTTTCGCCTTCAGCAAAAAGTGCCGTGGTAGCAATGGTCATTGCTGCGTCAGGAATAGTATTCATATCCATATCAATACCTTTTAACGTTCCACGTTCACACTCTATATAGTCATCACCCCAGCGTACTTTTGCTCCCATTTTTTCCAGCACAGAAGCAAAATGAATATCCCCTTGTAAGCTATTTTTACCGATACCTGTAACTCGCACAGTGCCGCCTTTAATGGCTGCAGCGGCTAAGAAGTAAGAAGCTGATGAAGCATCACCTTCTACAAGGTACTTTTCTGGTGATTGATATTGCTGCCCACCTTTTATAACAAAGCGTTGGTAGTCTTGATTTTCAATTTTTCCACCAAAGGTATTAATTAATGCTAAGGTAATATCAATGTAAGGCTTTGATACTAATTCGCCTTTAATGGTGATAATCGTATCTTGTTCAGCTAAAGGCGCCGTCATTAATAATGCAGTCAAAAATTGGCTAGAAACACTCCCATCAACCTCAACATTACCACCTAAAAAGCCACCACATAAGCGAATTGGCGGATAATCCGTTTGTTCAAGGTAGTCAATTTTTGCGCCACCTTGGCGTAAAGCGTCAACTAAATGCCCAATTGGACGCTCTTTCATACGGGGTTCACCCGTGAGAATAATATCGTGCTCACCAAGACTTAATGCTGCCGCTAATGGGCGCATTGCTGTACCAGCATTACCTAAAAATAGCTCTAATGGCGAATTGGTTTTAAATTTCCCACCTAGCCCTTCAATATCACATACCGTATTGTTATTTGATAATTGATATTGCACACCTAACGCTTTTAATGCATTAAGCATATGACGAATATCATCACTATCTAATAAGTTGGTTAGACGAGTTTTACCTTTAGCTAAAGCCGCTAATAACAACGCACGGTTAGAGACACTTTTTGATCCTGGTAAATTAATAACACCTTCGATATGAGCGATAGGTTGTAATGTTAACGATTCCATAAACAGGTAAAAACTCCAATAGACAAATAAATTAACTGGGGATGCTATTTAATTAAATATAAAATCATTTAGGTACTTATATTTTTATTTATTAATTCTGTACTGGGTAATTCAATTTTAATTGTTAACATCTTAAATATTGAATGAATAAGAAAACCTGTATTTTCAGCAGATTTTCTTATTCTAGATCTTATTTATTACGCATGGCGACGTTCAAAATCAGCCATAAAGTCAACTAATGCTTGAACGCCTTCCAATGGCATTGCGTTATAAATTGAAGCACGCATACCACCTGATACACGGTGACCTTTTAATGCAACTAAACCTTGTGCTTCTGCCTCTTTTAAGAATACAGAGTCCAGCTCAGGAGAAGACATTTGGAAAGGTACATTCATTAGTGAACGATTTTCTGTGGCAACGCGATTGATATAGAAATCACTATTATCAATTGCACTATAAAGAAGCGTTGCTTTTTCGTAGTTACGTTTTGCCATCTCTTGCAAACCACCTTGCTCTTTTAGCCATTTAAAGACCATACCTGATAAATACCAAGCAAAAGTAGGTGGTGTATTAAACATGGAATCATTTTCAGCAAGCACAGTGTAATCAAACACAGAAGGCGTTTCTTTACGCGCTTTACCTAATAGATCTTCACGAATAATAACAAGCGTTAAGCCCGCAGGACCAATATTCTTTTGTGCGCCCGCATAGATAACACCAAAACGGCTAACATCTATCGGTTGAGATAAAATAGAAGATGAATAGTCAGCAATAACAATTTTGCTGTCATCAAAATCTGGCTCTTCATGAATGGCAATGCCATCAATGGTTTCATTTGGGCAATAATGCACATAAGCTGCATCAGTACTTAATTGCCACTCTTTCATTGGTTTAACGCCAATTTTGCCATCAACTTCTGTTTTAATTTTAATGATATTTGGCGAACAATATTTTTCAGCTTCTTCGGCTGCACTTTTAGCCCAATAACCACCGTCAATATAATCAGCGCTTGCTTTATCGCCTAATAAATTGAGAGGTAAAGCAGCAAAATGACCACGAGCGCCACCGTGGCAAAAAAGAATTTTGTAGTTTTCTGGCACATTGAGAAGATCGCGAAGATCTTGTTCTGCCTGATGAGCAACCTCAAGAAACTCTTTACTGCGGTGGCTAATTTCCATAACCGAACGCCCAAGTTCATGCCAGTTGCATAATTCTAATTCTGCACGACGAAGGACTTCTGCCGGTAACATAGCCGGACCTGCACTAAAGT
>JAEYFY010000154.1 GCA_023454395.1 Pseudomonadota bacterium | reverse complement strand
TCTTTAGTGGTGGACAAGATTCGACAACCTGCCTTATTCAAGCGTTGGAAAAGTACGATGAAGTACATTGCATTACATTTAATTATGGGCAACGCCATAAAGAAGAAATTGAGGTAGCACAAAAAGTTAGTCAATTACTGGGCGCAACAGCGCATAAAGTTTTAGATGTAAGTTTACTCAACGAACTCGCCATCAGTAGCTTAACTCGCGACAATATTCCTGTTCCTGATTTCAAAGAAAGTGAAGAAAGTGATATTCCTAGTACCTTCGTACCAGGTAGAAATATCCTTTTCCTCACTTTGGCTGCAATTTACGCTTATCAAATTGGCGCTGAGAGTGTCATCACGGGTGTTTGTGAGACAGATTTTTCTGGTTACCCTGATTGTCGAGATGAATTTGTAAAAGCACTCAATCATGCTGTCAGCTTAGGTATTGCTCGTGATATTAAATTTATCACGCCATTAATGTGGCTAGATAAAGCCGAAACGTGGGCTTTAGCTGATTACTATAAAAAGTTAGATTTCGTTCGTCATGAAACTTTAACTTGCTATAACGGTATTCAGGGGGATGGCTGTGGTGAATGCGCGGCTTGCCATTTAAGACAACGAGGATTAAACACCTACTTAGCCGATAAAACACCTATTATGCAGACCATGAAACAGAAAGTGGGTCTTAAATAATCATCGGAATTACCTGATTAATTATCACTGCTACCGGCCATTCTATTCGTTTATGTATTCGTTTATGTATTCATTTATGCATTCACTTATGCAGTGATAATTCATTAAACATTATCACTGCATTAAATCATCTTAGATTAGCCTGAAGCGTTTAATAAGAGATCTCTAATACTCTCTTTGTGTATTAGGATGATTGGCGTACATATTCAAGCTTTTCTCGTAACTGCTCTGTTAATGTCAGTGCTTTTTTAGTATTGATATCAACAAGAACAAAAGTAATTAATGCATCAGAGATAAGTGCGCCATCTTTTTTTCTCACAATCTTTTGAGAAAGTACGCCACTTTTAATTCCCACTTCAGCAACATCACAATCAATAAGTAACTCATCACCTAAACTTGCAGGTAAGCGATAATTAATATTGATATTAGCAACCACTAATGCCAAACCATTGCGCTTAAACCAATCAAAATCTAAATGTTGCTCAATCCAGTCCCATCGAGCTTGCTCTAAAAACTCAAGGTAACGTGCATTATTCACATGTTCAAAAACATCTAAATGAAAACCATAAACTTTAATTAATGTACTCATATCAATTTATTACCTCTTGATTATTCTAATAAACTTTTTATAAATTTTTTATGCGATACCATAAATATAGCCAAGAAAATAAATTTAGTAATTTTTGATATAGTTTTATCTCGTTTTCTTTTAACAAAGCAAACGCTAAGAAAACGTGTTTCTCTTATCAAAATACAAACCAAGAGAAACACGGAGATTTTCAATCAATATTCACGTTTCTGCTATCACTTATACTCAATATCGTATAAGAATAAATACCTTAATTAATAACAATAAAATCACGATTTTGATCAACTAACTTCATCCCAATTCCAAAAACTTTTTCAAGTTCATCGATAGAGGTAAAACGCCCTAACTGTTCGCGATAATCAATAATGGCTTGTGCTTTCGCTTTTCCGATCCCTTTTAATCCCATTAATTCATCTACTGTTGCCGTATTTAAATTAACTTTACCTTCTGTACTGGTTTTATTTTCTTTAGCATCACGAGCAACAGATGAATGAGTTTCAATAGAAACCGTTGGGGTTGAAGCGGGTGTTTCTTCTGCATAAGAGAAAGGAGAAAGCCCTAATCCCAAAGCAAGACAGATAGAAGCCATAAAACCTGACAACATTTTTTTATCCATTTTCATAATCATAATTTCCTTTTATTCAATAATTTTAAATTCAATAACAAACAGAGATTTCTGAATGCAGAAAAAGAGTGCCAATATACTGATAAATCGGCAATTGTATAAAAAGAGAACTACGAGAAGGTAGGAAAAATAAAAATGAACAAAAGAAGCATTACAAAAAATTATCGGGCTGGCTCTCAAATATGAATTTTTTAAGCGGTAACGTTATTTGTTTAAATGACCAAGAATAGTAGTCATAAAAAAACCCAGCTTGATGCTGGGTTTTCAATGTAATAACTCAAATTCGATTATTGATAGTCTTTATCAAAAATTTCAATTTTAGCGTTATCTTTTAGGTCACGTAACATCAGTTGTAACGCTTCTTCGCCCATCTGAGCGCGATAGAGATTAGTCATAAACTCTAGTTGTTCAGATGTTGGCTTGCCATCTGTTACGCTATCCAATTGAATAAGAACGACTTTAGTGCCTGGCACATTAGTCATACCATACTCTTTTTTGCCTTCAGCGGGTTTTGGCATAGAGAAAATCGCGGTTTGTACTACATCTGTTGCGGATGAGTGAACAATGCTTTCTTCACTACCAAACGAAATATTAGCGGCTTTCAGTGCTTCTTCGCCTTTGCCTTCTTTCAAGGCAGCTAAAAGTTTTTGGGCTTCTGCATTCATTGCTTGTGATGCTTTTTGCTGTTTAACCAGCATAACAACTTGATCACGCACTTTATCTAATGGTTGGGTTGCTGAAGGCTTATAACCTTCTACACGCACGATAAATGCACTGTCATTACCTAACGTCACCATGTCTGAATTCATGCCTGTTGGGCCATTTTCATCCACTAATGAACCACCAAAAATTAACTGGGTGAGTTTTTCATTATTTAATGGTGCAGGAACCGTATTTTCATCAAACCAATCAGTATTAACCACAGTCACGTTACCCGCTTTTGCAGCAGGCGCGAGTGTGTCGTTGTCATTAGATGCAGCTTGGCTCACTTTTTGTTGTAATGCGAAGAAATCATCAATCGCTTTATTTTCACGCATTTTTGCCAGTAAATCTGTTTTCACTTCATCAAATGGTTTTACAACAGATTGTTTGACATCATCAAGGCGGAAAATTGCGTAGCCATTGCTGATTTTAACTGGTTCAGAGATTTGACCTTTTTCTGTCAAACTTGCATTAGCCAGCTCTGGTAACTCTTGTCCGATAGTTATCCAACCTAAAGAACCATTTTGTTTTTTAGAGAAGCTATCAATAGATTTTTCTTTCACTAACGAAACAAAATCAGCGCCTTTTTTCAGCTCATCTTCTGCTGCTTTAGCCGCTGCTTCATCAGCTAATACTAAGATGCTGTACTGTTTCTGTCCTGCTGCCGTGAATTCATCAATATTACTATCGTAGTAAGCCTTCGCTTCTTCATCAGTAATGTTGATATTATTAAAATCTTTTTGAGCATTTAATTGAATGTAGCTAATTTTAAATTGCTCTGGCGCGATGAACATTTGGTTATTTTGCTCATAGAACGCTTTCACTTCTTCATCAGATGCCGTTTCTTTTTCAAGGAATGGCTGAATGTCTAATGATGCTAAACGTACATTACGGCTTTGTAGCATTAATCCAGCAAATTCTTTAACTTCGCTATCTAAGGCAAAATCTGTACCTTGGATAGAAAATTTTAATTGCTGATTAATAAGGTTTTGACGAATACCTTCTGCAAAAGCATCTGCATCAATATTATTGCCTTTCAATAAATCTACATATTTTTTATTGTCAAATTTGCCGTCAGTTTGAAAGTAAGGAAGTGCAAAAATAGCATCTCTGATTTGCTGATCACCGGCTGAAATACCCAGATTTTGTGCAAATTGATCAAGTAAGGCTTGGTTGATCAGTAAATCAAGCGCTTGTTGGCGAATAAGTTTCTGACCTTCTTCTGATGAAGCAAGAGCAGCAAAATTTTCACCCATATCTTGTTGTAATTGAGCGCGACGTTGCTGATAAGTTTGCTCTAATTGAGAACGGCTAATTTTATATCCGTTAACTTCAGCAGCATCATTAACGCCTGAACTAAAGAGGTATCCGCCCACACCGGTTAGGACGAAGGAGAGGATGATCACAGCTAATAATATCTTTATAAATGGATTATTAGCAGTGGAACGAATGTTGTCCATCATAACGAGACGAGGCTCCGTTTGGTGAAATAAAAATTATTTTTATGGGTGTTACACGACTATTTTGAGCACAG
>JAEYFY010000133.1 GCA_023454395.1 Pseudomonadota bacterium | reverse complement strand
CAATAAATGAATTCTCTAATCTGATAGCTTAATTCAACATCCATGCTGATTAACATAATAAGTAAACTACGTATTTATGACATGTTAAATACACCACTTATTTCTGTTTTAATTACTTAATTAAATACTAACTACATTCTTAAGATTTACACATTATATTAAGATAGATCTTAATTTATTAAGCTGAAAATATAGAAATCGTTATGCAACTTATAATACATCATTATGATAACACTAAATTAACAAATGTTGCCTAAAAATAGGCGGTATTTCATATTTAACTCATATTATAAAATTTACTTTTAAAATTTGTAGAATTATTTTATCCACTTAAATGCTGTTAAAAACAACAAGTTAATCTTATTTATAATAATTTTTACTTATTATCTTTCTAATACAAATCTACGAAACACCATAACATTTTATTTGATGAATTAATGAATTAAACATCATTTTTTATTTAAGAAAAGTCTTAAATAATTTAGCGTAATAAATAAAATTAACGCCATCTTTAATATTACAAATTTAACCTTAATAATAAAATTATATTTATCATTACTCTATTGAGTTTTAGAGTTATCGGTTATTTCTGATATAGACAGACAAATCATCTAGTGCTTTATGCTGAGATTATTTATCTTATTTGGATATTCTCATTTAATCATTTAATTTAAAAGAAAAATAGATAAAAAACCCTCATATAATATGAGGGCTTCAAAAGGTAACTTTTGTCTTGTCTATAAAACAAAAGATAAATTAATGAAGTTTTAGTTTAGGTCTAATCACTCGATTGATTGATCCAACTAACATCATAAGCCCAGTTTTGATATAACCATGCAACGCTATTTGATGCATTCGATATAAAGAGATATAAACAATCCGCGCTATGCGCCCTTCGATCATCATGTCTCCCTTCATCAAATTCCCCATCAAACTCCCCACAGTACTAAATTTAGAGAGTGAAACTAATGAGCCATGATCAGTAAACACATAATCTTTCAGTGGTTTGTCTTTTAACATTGCTAAAATATTGCTGTAACAACGACTTGCCATTTGATGTGCAGATTGCGCTCGTGGAGGAACAAAACCACCTTCTTTTCTTGGACAAGAAGAGCAGTCACCAATCGCAAAAATAGAGTCATCTAAGGTTGTTTGTAAAGTAGGTTTAACAATCAACTGATTAATACGGTTAGTCTCTAGACCAGCAATCTCTTTCATAAAATCAGGCGCTTTAATACCTGCCGCCCACACCATTAAATCAGCATCGATATGCTCACCTTCTTTGGTGTTTAATCCACCTTCATCAGCACTTGTGACCATAGTTTTGGTCATCACTCGCACACCTAATTTGGTTAATTCTTGATGTGCAGCACTAGAAATACGCACAGGCAATGCAGGTAAGATACGCTCTCCTGCTTCAACCAAGGTGATATTTAATGCGGAAGGTGCTAATTTTTTTAATCCATAGCTATTAAGCTGACGTACTGCATTATGCAATTCGGCTGAAAGTTCAACACCTGTCGCACCACCACCCACAATTGCAATATTTACCTTACGATTTTCTTCTTGTGCATTGGTATCTGCTGAGTATTTTAAAAACAAATTTAGCATTTCGTTATGGAAACGATGTGCTTGTTGAGGGCTGTCCAAGAAAATACAGTTTTCTTTAATACCTGGTGTGCCAAAATCGTTTGATTTACTGCCTAACGCCATCACTAAAATATCGTAGTCTAATGTGCGTTCAGGTACGAGTAGCTCTTGCTCTTCATTATAAATAGCAGCCAATGTGATATTTTTTTGCTCACGATCAAGCCCTGTTAAAGAGCCTAATTGGAAATTGAAATGATGATTATAGCCATGTGCTAGGTAACTTAAAGCATCAACACCATCATCTAAAGAGCCAGTTGCTACTTCATGTAAAAGGGGTTTCCACAGATGACTGTTGTTGCGATCGACTAAGGTGATCTCTGCTTTTTTGCTGCGTCCTAATTTATTGCCTAATTTGGTCGCCAGTTCTAAACCACCAGCACCGCCACCGACAATAACAATTTTTTTTAATGACATTTAACGTCACTCCATAAAGATATTTACTGTTGTTATTTAAATAGCCTTAGTGAAATCTACTTAAATAACGACAGTTAAATCGTTTCGGCTGTTATTTTTGTTCTTAAGCAAGTTAATTGGAAAGATGGTCATACCAAAGTTGATTTATATCAAAAATATTTGAATATGCATATCTATTTTTTGAGGAAAATGGTTGTTTTTTGCCTTTGAGTGAGAAATAAATCTCCATTTAAAACATAGGGATATTGGTTTTATTAATTAATACAAGGAGCTAGAAACATAAGCATAAAGAGGATTGTTAAAATCAGTCGTGATCATTGAGGTGATAAAAATAAAGGGGTGAAACAAATGTTGAGAAGAGATAGGCACAGAGAGCCGTATGAACGTTTTAACGACATCAGATAAAAAAATGGATGGAACAAACACCATCCATTTTAAACACATTACTTTAGTCTTACTCTTTGCTATTAAACGCTTTAATTTTAAATAAGTGCTCAGAGAGGCTCTTAAATTTATGCGTTTGCACTTCATCCCAAATGACTGAGTAATAAGGTGATAGTTCATCAGCAGAACGCTGATTATCTAAAATCTCATCATTACGGGATAAAATCACTAAAGCGTTATCTTTGTTTTTAGAACGAAAATCTTTAATACATTTCGTTGAGATATCTAAATATTCTTCAGGTCTGTCGATTTTGTCTGTCATGTTTTCGTAAGGAAAAAGATTAGGATTAATCATTACCTGACGAATATTACATAAGAAACCAATACGCTCTGCCCAATATCCACCTAATCCTACGCCACAAATTAATACTGGCTCTTTCGTGGATTTAATCACTTTATCCGTTTCTTTCAGTAAGTGTTGCATGTCATGACGAGGATGCAACGTACTGTAGCTTAAAAAGCGGACATCAGGATCAATAAACTGTAGCTGTAAAACTTTCTCATGATTTCCAGGACTTGTGGAATCAAAAC
>JAEYFY010000126.1 GCA_023454395.1 Pseudomonadota bacterium | reverse complement strand
CGTCGAAAAAGATGATATTTTAATTCGGTTTATACGAGTTGTTAACGTTTCAGTCAAAATAATATTCCCATTTGCTTGAGCTAAATCACTCGAATAGTCAGACAGGTTTAGGCTGAGATGATAAAATTCAGTTCGGCAGAATAAGAGAAAATAGTAACAATTATCGGAGATAAATAACTTAGGGTTTAAAAATGCCTTAAGATGTTTTTATTACAGAGTCGCTACATTTTCGGGGTGAATTTGTAGCTTAGGGTTTAACTGATAAACTTGTGCAAATCTTATGATTAAAATTAAAAAAGGACTCGACCTCCCAATTGCAGGAGCGCCTGCCCAAGTGATAGAAGACGGCCCCGCGATTCGACACGTAGCATTGCTAGGTGAAGAATATGTCGGTATGCGTCCTTCTATGATGGTTTCGGAAGGTGAGCATGTAAAAAAAGGGCAAATTCTTTTTGAAGATAAAAAGAATGCCGGTGTTGTTTTCACCAGCCCAGCTTGTGGTAAAGTCGTTGCAATTAACCGCGGCGAACGTCGTGTGTTCCAATCTATCGTTATCGAAATTGATGGCGACGAAGAAATCACCTTTAACCGTTATGATAGCTCAACGCTCTCAGATCTGACCCGCGAACAAGTTGAAGCTAACCTCGTTAATTCGGGAATGTGGACTACATTAAGGACTCGCCCTTATAGCCGGACTCCGCATTTAGGTACAACACCTGTCGCCATTTTTGTCTCTGCAATGGATACAAATCCGCTTGCAGCAGATCCTATGGTTATTATTGAGCAAAATGAGAAGGCATTTAATGATGGCCTTGTTGTTTTAACTCGTTTAACCGAAGGCAAAGTCTATGTTTGTCATGGTGAAAAATCACCTACAAAATTAAATGATGGACAAATTAGCTATAACCAATTTGCAGGACCACATCCAGCAGGATTAGTCGGTACACATATCCATTTCTTAGAGCCTGTGAGTGCTAAGAAAATGGTTTGGCATTTAAATTACCAAGATGTCATTGCGATTGGTTATTTGTTTACAACAGGTTCTTTATATACAGAACGTGTTGTTGCATTAGCTGGCCCTCAAGTAAAAGTACCGCGTTTAGTGCGTACTCGTTTAGGGGCTGATCTCTATGAGTTAACTAAAGATCAATTAGTTGATGGTGAAAACCGCATTATTTCTGGCTCTGTATTATGGGGATGGAAATCTGATGAGGCTCATCACTATTTAGGTCGTTTCCATAACCAAGTTTCTGTATTACGAGAAGGTCGTGATAAAGAGTTATTTGGTTGGGGTATGCCGGGTAGCGATAAATTTTCTATCACTCGTACAACTATCGGTCACTTCTTAAAAAATAAACGCTTTGCATTTACAACCACAATGAATGGTGGCGAACGTTCAATGGTACCAATTGGTAACTATGAGCGTGTAATGCCGTTAGACATTATGGCAACGCATTTATTACGTGATTTAGTTGTAGGTGATACTGACAGTTCTCAAGCATTAGGTTGTTTGGAATTGGATGAAGAAGATTTGGGATTATGTACTTATGTTTGCCCAAGCAAATATGAGTATGGCCCAGCACTGCGCCAAGTCTTGACCAAAATTGAGCAGGAAGGGTAACTCATGGGTTTGAAAAATTTGTTTGAAAAAGTAGAGCACCATTTTGAGCCTGGAGGCAAATTAGCAAAATGGTACGTACTTTATGAAGCAGTGACCACGGTATTTTATACGCCAGGTACTGTCACGCGTAATGGTGGGCATGTTCGTGACACTATTGACCTAAAACGTATGATGATCTTAGTTTGGTTGGCTGTTTTCCCAGCGATGTTTTGGGGAATGTATAATGTCGGTCATCAAGCAATCCCTGCGCTGAATCAGTTATATAGCGGTGCAGAATTACAGCAAATCATTGCTTCAGATTGGCACTATCGCCTTGCTGAATTCCTTGGCGCATCATTAACAACAGATGCTGGATGGGCAAGTAAGATGCTACTTGGTGCAACTTACTTTTTACCTATTTATCTTGTTGTTTTTGCGGTGGGTGGATTTTGGGAAGTTCTTTTTGCCTTTATTCGTGGCCATGAAATTAACGAAGGTTTCTTTGTTACATCAATCTTATTTGCCTTGATCGTACCGCCAACATTACCACTTTGGCAGGCTGCATTAGGTATTACGTTTGGTGTTGTTATCGCGAAAGAAATCTTTGGTGGTACAGGGCGTAACTTCTTAAACCCGGCATTAGCAGGTCGTGCATTCCTGTTCTTTGCTTATCCAGCTCAAATTTCAGGTGATCTGGTTTGGACTGCGGCTGATGGCTTCTCTGGTGCGACACCATTATCACAATGGTCTGTATCGGGTCAAAGTGCGTTATTAAATACCGTCACTCAACAACCTATCTCTTGGATGGATGCTTTCCTTGGATATATTCCAGGATCGATAGGTGAAGTTTCAACACTGATGATTTTAATTGGTGGGGCTGTCATTCTTTTTGCTCGCATTGCTTCATGGCGTATTGTTGCTGGGGTAATGGTGGGCATGATTGCAATGTCATACCTGTTTAATTTTATTGGTTCAGATACTAATCCTCTCTTCTCAATGCCTTGGCACTGGCACTTAGTATTAGGTGGTTTTGCTTTCGGTATGATGTTTATGGCAACAGATCCAGTATCCGCATCGTTTACCGATAAAGGTAAATGGGCTTACGGTATTTTGATTGGCGTAATGGCTGTGCTTATTCGTGTCGTCAATCCGGCTTACCCAGAAGGTATGATGCTGGCAATCTTATTCGCAAACTTATTTGCACCACTGTTTGATTACGTGGTTGTTCAGGCGAATATTAAGCGGAGACAAGCTCGTGGCTAAAGAGAAAAACAAAGATAGCGTCGCAAGAACGTTCCTCGTTGTATTTATTCTATGTCTTGTATGTTCCGTGGTAGTAGCAGGAGCAGCCGTTGGACTGAAGTCTAAACAAGAAGAACAAAAACTTCTTGATAAACAACGTAATATTCTTGATGTTGCGGGTCTGCTCGTACCTAAAATGAGTGCAACAGATGTACTGAAAGTGTATGACACTCGCATTAAAGCCAAAATTGTTAATTTCCAGACAGGTGAACTGACTGATAGTAAAGGCAATTTTGATTTAAACGCTGCATTACGTAGTGATGATACTTCCATTGCATTATCTCCAGAAGAAGATCTTGCAAAAATTCGCCGACGCTCAAATACAGCAGAAGTGTATTTTGTTCTTGATGAACAAGGCAAAACGACTGAAGTCGTTCTACCTGTTTATGGTTCTGGCTTATGGTCTGTGATGTATGCATTTATTGCGGTTGATATTGATGGTGTGACTTCTAAAGGTATTACCTATTATGCTCATGGTGAAACACCGGGCTTAGGTGGTGAAGTTGATAACCCACAATGGAAAGCACAATGGAAAGGTAAGCGCTTAATTAATGAAGAAGGCGTACCTGCTATTAAGATTGTGCGTAGTGGCGCAGCAGCTGGCAACCCTTATGGTATTGATGGGCTTTCTGGTGCGACGCTGACCTCAAATGGTATTCAGCATATGTTCGACTTCTGGTTAGGCGAAAAAGGTTTCGGCCCATTCCTGAAAAAAGTGCGTGAAGGAGAGATCAATGGCTGATACAAAAGAAATTAAACGAGTTTTACTTGGGCCATTGTTAGATAACAACCCGATTGCCTTACAGGTATTAGGTGTGTGTTCTGCATTGGCGGTAACAACAAAACTTGAAACCGCATTGGTGATGACAATTGCGGTAACTCTGGTTACTGCATTCTCAAGCTTCTTTATTTCACTCATTCGTAATTACATACCAAGTAGCGTTCGTATTATTGTTCAAATGGCGATTATTGCTTCATTAGTTATCGTTGTTGACCAAATACTGCAAGCTTATGCGTATGAAATTTCTAAGCAACTTTCTGTTTTCGTTGGTCTTATTATTACTAACTGTATTGTAATGGGGCGTGCTGAAGCTTATGCGATGAAAGCACCTCCTATTGAAAGCTTTATGGATGGTATTGGTAACGGCTTAGGATATGGCGTTATCTTGATCCTTGTTGGTTTTTTACGTGAACTTTTTGGTTCTGGTAAATTATTCGGCATTACAGTGATGGAGTCTATCCAAAATGGTGGTTGGTATCAGCCAAACGGTTTATTCCTGTTAGCACCAAGTGCGTTCTTTATTATTGGTTTGCTAATTTGGGGATTACGTACATTAAAACCTGCACAGGTTGAAGAGGACTAATCGCCATGGAACATTATATAAGCCTGTTTGTTCGTGCTGTTTTTATTGAGAATATGGCGCTCGCATTCTTCTTAGGGATGTGTACATTCCTCGCCGTTTCTAAAAACGTAAAAACAGCATTTGGATTAGGTATCGCTGTTACCGTTGTTCTAGGTCTTTCTGTACCGTTGAATAACTTGGTTTACAACTATGTGTTACGTGATAATGCATTAATGGAAGGTGTTGATTTAAGTTTCTTAAACTTTATCACTTTCATTGGTGTGATTGCGGCACTGGTACAAATCCTAGAAATGATTTTAGACCGCTATTTCCCTTCGCTGTATAACGCACTAGGGATCTTCTTGCCACTTATTACCGTTAACTGCGCCATTTTCGGTGGTGTGTCATTTATGGCACAACGTGACTATAACTTTAGTGAATCGATTGTTTATGGTTTCGGCTCTGGGATTGGTTGGATGTTAGCCATCGTATTACTGGCTTCTATCCGTGAGAAAATGAAGTACGCGGATGTACCGGCAGGTATGAAAGGGTTAGGCGTTACTTTTGTCACCACAGGGTTGATGGCATTAGGTTTCATGTCCTTCTCTGGTGTTCAGCTATAAAGGGTGAGAAGAACTCATGGATATAATTATTCTAGGTGTCGTGATGTTTACCCTGATTGTATTGGT
>JAEYFY010000036.1 GCA_023454395.1 Pseudomonadota bacterium | reverse complement strand
TATCATTGAAGTGGAAATCATAGGAGTCGTGAGCCTGAGTCACTGCTGCTGATCCGCCTTCTGCTGCCACGGTGTGGCTACGCATTGGGTAAACTTTTGAGATCAGAGCAATTTTCAGTTGAGGATTAGCTTCCGCAGCAGCTATTGCTGCTCGTAAGCCTGCGCCCCCGGCTCCGATTATCGCTATATCGGCATTAAAGGTTTGCACTGCGCTTCTCCATTGTTCAAGTGAAAATTGGAATAATTGTCTAGAATTCAATTCACTGACATTATTAATTTGTAATGCTATTTTTTTACGCTATCCGTAACGAAATTGTTTCAC
This sequence comes from Pseudomonadota bacterium, assembly GCA_023454395.1. Lineage (GTDB taxonomy): Bacteria > Pseudomonadota > Gammaproteobacteria > Enterobacterales > Enterobacteriaceae > Proteus > Proteus appendicitidis. Next base: position 7,559 of record JAEYFY010000036.1, on the reverse strand, counting down.
TACCTTGTGACTGCGCTTGATAACATCTTTATTATCATTGACTGTAATTTTAGTATAACGAAATGTAGGACACCGAAATTTGATATGAATGATGGTTTTCCCGTATTTCGCAAAAAAAGTGTGATCTACGCCAAGAATTCTGGGTTTAACTAATAAGCCATCAGAGAAACTTGAAGATCAAATAGAATATATTTTTCTAAATTGAAAATTATAAATAGTAATGAATAATCTTTTTTGAAAGTATAGATAACTTTAATTGAAAATGACAATGGTTTTTTATTACATGTTGATTTTAAAGGGTAAATATTTTTATCTTTCTTAAGTGTAATTTAAATTAATAAAAGTCCATTTTAAAAACTAAAATAAATTTTTTACTATTTATCTAAAACAAATCGGTTTGTCTTGTTAATTGTTAATAGAATATTAATAATATTTCTAAAGGTTTTTAATTCTCATCAAAATACGTAGATTTAAATAGAAAGTTAACTTTGAAGTTTAGATGAGTTTGGCTATTTAAATATAAGCATAGTGTTAGTTTATTGTTATTCGCAATTGAGAAAAAGAATTATTCTAATTAACTCTTTTTATAAAAATAGCGAAAAAGCACTGAGTTTATTACTCTAAACTGGTGTTTATTTAAACGATAAAAAGCGCATCAAAGTAGATGTTTTGTAGAATTATATTTATTTGTCTTATGTGTTTTTACTTAATAAAAGAAAAAATCAGTGAAAAAATATAAAATGAAACCCCTCTTTATTAGGAGAAATTTGTCTGTTGAAGAGGATGCGAGTAAACTGCACGCTTTGTTTTCTGTTGGAGTTTTTCGTTCATGAGTGAAATCGCGGATTGGCAGCCAAGCGCCTCAATCGCCAACTTATTAAAAAAGGCGAAAATAGTCAGTAATATTAGGCGTTTTTTCACTGATCGTGGCGTGTTAGAAGTTGAAACACCGATGATGAGTCAGGCTACCGTTACCGATGTTCATCTTTACCCATTTGAAACTCAATTTGTGGGACCTGGCGCTTCTCAAGGGCTAAAACTTTATTTGATGACAAGCCCTGAATACCACATGAAGCGTTTATTAGCTGCAAACAGTGGGCCGATTTATCAAATGGGGCGTTGCTTCCGTAATGAGGAAGCCGGTAGATATCATAATCCGGAATTTACGATGCTAGAGTGGTATCGCCCTTGTTTTGATATGTACCGGTTGATGAATGAAGTCGATGATCTACTGCAAGAAGTATTAGATTGTGAAGCATCAGAGTCACTCTCTTATCAACAAGCATTTTTGCGTTATCTCGATATTGACCCTTTATCTGTCGATAAAGAAAAATTGCGTGAAGTGGCAGCAAAACTGGATCTATCAAATATTGCAGATACTGAAGAAGATAAAGATACGTTACTTCAGTTGCTATTTGTTTCTGGGGTTGAACCGCATATCGGTTTAGAAAAGCCAACCTTTATCTATCATTTCCCTGCGTCACAAGCTTCATTAGCTGAAATAAGCTCTGAAGATCATCGTGTAGCAGAGCGTTTTGAAGTTTATTTTAAAGGTGTTGAGTTAGCGAACGGATTTCGTGAGCTGACGGATGCACAAGAACAACGTCATCGCTTTGAACGTGATAATCGTCAGCGAGTAGCAATGGGATTGCCAGAACAGCCTATTGATGAGCGCTTTTTGGCTGCGCTTGAAGCAGGATTACCAGAGTGTTCTGGCGTTGCTTTAGGGGTTGATCGCCTTATTATGCTGGCACTGGGTGTTGAACGCCTTAGTGATGTTATTGCATTCCCTGTTTACAGGGCATAAATGCGATATCGATAATGCTAAAAAAGAGAGCTTAGGCTCTCTTTTATTTTTTGGATTTTCGGCTTTTTCTGCGTTTTTCTTCTGCTTCAAGGGCTTTTTCTTGAAACTTCGCAAACTTATTTCCTGTTACGTCTTTTATATAGCGATAATTAATAAACCAAAACGTAATACACGAAAATAAAATAACCCACCAAATTAAGAGTAGCTTTAATGCAGAATTAACACCCAGCATTAAATTAAAGCTAATTAAGACCATTAAGCTGACAAATATCGAGCTAAATAATCCTCCTGCAATCTGCGGCATATATTTTTTTAAAGGTGTAATACTGATTAATGGCAAAATAATGACCATAGAGAACAGTACGCCAAATGTGGCAAACATAATAATCGAAATAGGTTCATTAAAGCTGAGAAACCAATCCGTTATACCAAAAAAAGAAAAGGGAATTTCTATCATGATATTGCCTCCCTACTAGGGCAAAAAAGAGGGATATCTTTAAATTTAAAAATAAACGTAAACACGATATTAGGAAAAATACGTATTTCAGTATTATAGAGAGTCACGGATTGATTGAAGAATTCTCGCCTGTCAGCAATGCATTCTTCTAATTCTTTCGTTTGAATTTGTAATAGGTGCAAGTTTTTCCCACTGATAAGCTCAGGGTACTTTTCAGCAATAATGAGTGATTTTTGTATTTGTGGTAATAACTGATTCGCTAAATTAACTTTTTTATCTAATATATCTGCATGTAAATAGCGCTCTCTATTTTCAGCTAATTGTTCAAATAAAGCTTTCTCATGATCCATTGCTTTTTGTGTGATCACGATCAGCATGGGGATCAAGTCGGCTTGTTTTTTTAATAAAACATCAATATTTGCAAAGGCTTTATAGCAATTATTTTTTAGCATCACCATGTTGTTATAAATCATCACTAATTGGCGTATTAAAAAATAAACCAAGGTGAGAATAAAAATGATGAAAATAAGCCATTCCATATTAATTAATTACCGAGGAAGAGAAGTGCTATTAAAATAAAGCGTTAAAATGCCGTTTTGATAATCCATTGGTATTACTAGAATGGAAAAGATAACAAAAAGAGCAATGATAACGATGATAGTCGCATTACGACGTAAAGGACGCGCTTTGTTCCAACTCACAATATAATCTTGTGGCGATAAACCCAGTAGGTAATGAGGTGCTTTGCGTGTGATAACCACTTCGCCATTGATAGACTCTGCATCACCAATTAATAAATATGTGGTGTCTTTGTCTAAAATGTACTCTTTAAAACGTTTATTGTTGGACTCAAAATCTTGATGAGGTTTGATACCAAAGTGTATAAAGGGAGTATCAGCAGCGAGAACTTGAATTGACCCAGTATCGTCTGTCATCATGAAATTATTGATTTTTTTTTCGCAAAACGTTTGGTGATAGCTTTTTTTACCTTCTTTGTCTGTGGATACATTATATTCATAATAGAAGTAGCCATAACACTCTTTTTTACCTAATCGACTATTTAAGCTTTTCCCAGCCGTTATTTTGCCTTCAATTTCAACCAGCCCAATAGCCAAAGAGCGGATCTTAGATGTGGCTAGAATTTTTTGAAAGCGTAAAAAACGTTTTTCAGGTGTTCTTTTGACGATTTGGTAAACGAACATTAAAACGAAACTTAAAAAGAACAATCTTTGGTCAATAAACAAGCTGAAGCTTAAACTCAGTAATAAAAGGCTAATAAATACTGTGTTGATAAGTGCCGAAAATTTAGAGGTTCCTTCATTTTGTAATTGATGATAATTTTTTATCGCTTTCTCACCAATATTCGCAATATGGGTTGAAATACCGTATGCAAACAGCAAAATAACAGCGAATGCAATGCAAGAGATAAGATTAGCAACAGAGTTTTCACCACTAGGATAAAGGTGAGTTTCTCGTGAAAAAAATAGATAGTTTCCAGCAGAAAACGCGATCCCTAAAAAGGGAATAATGCTCAAGCTGTTCTTCTTTTTTTGAGGGCGTTTGCTGCGTAAAAAATAGATTAATGCGCCCACAGCACAGCCGATAAAAAAATAAATTAACACTGCAATTTATCCTTAATGCGGTAATTTAACTGACTATTATTTAAAATGAATACCTTCAAATTTTATTTCTTCTTTTGGTATTTCTAGTAATTGCATACGTTCAAAGCGGAAAAGACCAGCAATTAAGCTATCAGGAAACATCTCTATTGCGGTGTTGTAGTTAGTTGTTGCATCATTAAAGCCTTCACGACGTTGAGCAATTTTATTTTCTACATCACTAACCGCCGTTTGAAGTAGTGCCAATTGTTCGCCTGAAATTAACGTCGGATAATTTTCAGCAAGGGCAATCATGCCTCGCAGTGCTGTATTCATCTCATTTGTTGCGCTGATTTTTTCGTTAATATTTTGTGCTTTAAAATAACGTTGTCTTGCGTCACTTAAGGCAATAAATACACTTTTTTCGTGCTCCATCGCTTTTTCAGCTATCGCCATTAATTGAGGAATTTGGTCAGCTCTTTGTTTTAAAATAACGTCAATATTCGCAAACTGATTACTGACTTGATTGCGTGTTGCAATAAGACGGTTGTAAATGGAAATTCCCCAACCAATAAAAAGAACGATAAGAACAAGTAAAATAATAGCCATTATTGTCATCGTGATCCCTTCCTCTAAATATTTAATAAATAATGATAGCTAAATCAAAAAGTGATTATGGTTTTTAATTAAATTATGAGAACAAGTTAGAGAAAGATGAAGGAATATACAATCAGAAAGGGCGCAATTATCTAGGATACTCGTCATACTTCAAGTTGCAGCGTTGGTGACTATATTCATTCGTACTAGTCACATACTTATGTATGCTCCTAGCATCTCATTCATTTGTCGCCTAGCTGCATCTTGAATTATTTAGAGTATCTACTGGCTATATTCTAATAACTACACATTGAATTATTTAAGCGTAAATAAAAAACGATGAGTTATTTAGCTTGTTTTTGTAAGAATTTAACGCCTAAATCTGGGAAGTCAGTAAAGACACCCTCAGCGCCCGCTTGGTTATAAATGATGTCGTAAAGCTGATCACCATCTTTTGCGTATTTAGGCAGTTTATCAACACGAACAGTAAACGGATGAATGGTTAGTTTATTAGCATGAGCATCAGCAGCCATTCCCGTTAAGGTGATTTTTTCTGGCGTTGAATCAGCCTCTACTAACATATGGTAGTCAGGGCCAATAGCATCAGCATAAGTTGCAATTTCTTTCATTGCACCGGGCTTGAACATCCACTCATAGCTGTAGTTTGTCCATGTACCATCAGGCTGTTTCTCATATGTCTCATTCCAGTCGGTATAGGCAATTAACTGCACAAGTTTTAGATCCATGCCCATTTTTGGCATCAATTCTGTTTTGATGCGTTTTAGATCGTTAGCATCGAATGATTGCAGATAAACATTGTCGGTTTTTTTCGTATAACCGTACTGTTTAAGTACTTCCAGTACTTTGGTGGTAATGTCTTTACCTTCTTGTTCATGGAACCAAGGTGCTTTAATTTCAGGGTAAATGCCAATGTCTTGGCCGGTTGATTTGTTTAAACCTTGGATAAATTCAATTTCTTCTTGGAAAGTATGTACACGGAAATCCGATTTACCCATAGGGAAACGGTTTGGGTAACTTTGGACTTTTTTACCGTCAACAATGTCGAAACCTTCAGTAAATTTCAGCCCTTTAATTTCTTCAAGCGTAAAGTCGATAGCGTAATAACGACCATCTTTTCTTGCTCTATTAGGATAACGATCAGCCACATCTGTTACGCGATCAAGATAGTGGTCATGTAAAACAACTAATTCGTTGTCTTTGGTCATCACTAAGTCTTGTTCGAGATAATCTGCGCCTTGGGCATAAGCTAATGCTTTGGCAGGAAGCGTATGTTCAGGCAAATAACCACTTGCACCACGGTGAGCAATAACGACCTTATCACTTGCCGCTTGTGCGATTGCACTTAAAGATAGAGTTAAAAGAACGCCTGCAACTAACGGTTTTATTCTAAAAGATGTACTCATAAAGCTGCTCCATTTTAATTCTACGTACAACAAAGTTATGTACAGTTGGCAATAAAAAAGCCACATCAAAACAGTTGATGTGGCTTGGTTTTTAGAGATGAGATTTAACTAATTTCATAAATAATCAGTTAGCGATTATTCGTATTTCTGAAGCATTTCACGTTTGTGTTTGGTTTCAGTAACCATCACGATAAGTAATAACACAACAGATAGCGCACTACCGCCGATCATGACCATAAAGCCGCCATCCCAACCGAAGTAGTCAACTGTGTAACCTACGATAGCACTCGCTGCAACAGAACCACCTAAGTAACCGAATAGACCGGTAAAGCCTGCTGCTGTACCTGCTGCTTTTTTCGGTGCAAGCTCTAGCGCATGCAGACCAATCAACATAACAGGACCGTAGATTAAGAAACCGATGATTAACATACACGCCATATCAACATTCGGGTTACCCGCTGGGTTCATCCAGAATACGATAGTTGCGATAGTTACTAAGGTCATGAAGAACACGCCTGTTGCACCACGGTTACCTCTGAATACTTTATCCGACATCCAACCACACAGCAGTGTGCCTGGGATACCAGCGTATTCATATAAGAAGTAAGCCCATGATGATTTATCCATTGCGAAGTCTTTTACTTCACGCAGATAAGTCGGTGACCAGTCCAGTACGCCATAACGCAGTAAGTAAACAAACACGTTAGCAATCGCAATCATCCACAGAAGTTTGTTAGGGAACACATACTTCATAAAGATTTCTTTTGCAGTCAGCTCTTGCTCGTCAGTTTCTTTATAATCAGGTGGATAGTCGTTTTTGTATTCTTCAATTGGTGGAAGACCACAAGATTGTGGTGTATCACGCATTAATGCGAATGCAATCATAGCAACTAAGATTGCCGCAAATGCTGGCATATACAACGCTGCTTTCCAGTCGTTAAACCATGCCATACCTAATAAGAACAGTAATGGAGGTAAGCCACCACCAACGTTATGCGCACAGTTCCAGATAGAAACGATCCCGCCACGTTCTTTTTGTGACCACCAGTGTACCATTGTACGTCCACAAGGAGGCCAACCCATACCTTGGAACCAACCACAAAGGAACAACAGAACGAACATTATCATAATGCTCGAAGTTGCCCATGGTACAAAGCCCATAAATAGCATCACTAAAGCGGCTAAAATAAGACCTGCTGGTAAGAAATAACGAGGGTTAGCACGGTCAGAGAATGAGCCCATGATAAACTTAGAGAAACCGTAAGCAATCGAGATCCCTGATAAAGCAAAACCTAGGTCACCTTTAGAGAACCCTTCTTCTACAAGATAAGGCATTGCTAGTGCAAAGTTTTTTCTTACTAAATAATAAGCAGCGTAACCGAAGAAAATCCCCATAAAGATCTGCCAGCGCAGACGACGATAGACTGGATCTATCTGCTCTTTTGGCAAACGCGCTTTATGTGGCGCAGGTCTAAACAGACTTAACATATTAGCCTCCGATGGCTTTTATTTTAATATGTTGATATTAAATAATGACAAAACGAACAGTGAAGTTATCAAAAAATTTTCTTTAACGAACTTAATAGTAAACTTATACAATCAAATTTACTGTGAGGTATTACTCAGTTGTCGAATAATTTTTCAAGATGTGCAATTTTGAGTGATATGTTAACTTT
>JAEYFY010000415.1 GCA_023454395.1 Pseudomonadota bacterium | reverse complement strand
ATCTGTCATAAAACTGCATCATAATCATTTTGACCCTCTATATACATTACACAGGATAGAGTATGGCAAGGCGTATTCTTGTTGTTGAAGATGAAACCGCAATTCGAGAGATGATCTGTTTTGTTTTAGAACAAAATGGTTTTCAACCCATTGAAGCAGAAGACTATGATTCTGCATTGAGCTTTCTTATTGATCCTTACCCTGATTTAGTTTTATTAGATTGGATGATCCCCGGAGGATCAGGCTTACAAGTAATAAAACAGATGAAGCGGGAAAGTAATACCCGTGATATTCCCATTATTATGCTAACGGCAAAAGGGGAAGAAGAAGATAAAGTCCAAGGGTTAGAAACGGGTGCTGATGATTATGTTATCAAACCGTTTTCACCTAAAGAGCTTGTTGCCCGAGTGAAAGCGATTTTACGGCGTTTATCACCGATGTCAGCGGAAGATATTATTGAATTCAATGGGCTAGGTCTTGATCCTGTTTCTCATCGTGTCACAAGTCAAGATAAGCCGATTGATATGGGACCCACCGAATTTAAACTCCTGCACTTTTTTATGACTCATCCTGAACGCGTATACAGCAGGGAACAACTGCTAAACTACGTTTGGGGAACCAATGTTTATGTCGAAGACCGTACTGTTGATGTGCATATTCGTCGTTTACGTAAGGCTATTGAAGAAGATGGCCATGACAGAATGATACAGACTGTACGTGGAACGGGATATCGTTTCTCTGCCCGTTTCTAAGTCAATATGGGAGTAATCGTCAGGTGTTAGAACGACTATCGTGGAAAGCCCTCGTTTGGGGGCTATGTCTATTTTGTTTACCTGCCTTTATATTATCGCTTTTTATTGGGCATCTTCCTTGGCTGCTAGTGGTATCGCTTCTCAGCGCTCTTGTGTGGCATGCCTATAATTTGCTGAAATTATCTAAATGGTTATGGTTAGATCGCTCTGTATTGCCTCCAGAAGGAAGAGGAGGATGGGAGCCTATTTTTTATGGTATTCGACAGACCCAACAACGTAATCGTAAACGACGCAGAGAATTAGGCGATTTAATTAAACGTTTTAGAAGTGGCGCCGAAAGCTTACCCGATGCTGTTGTGATGATGACAAATGAAGGGAATATTTTTTGGTGTAATAGCCTAGCTCAACATTTATTAGGCTTTCGCTGGCCTGAAGATAATGGGCAAAATATTTTTAACTTATTACGTTATCCTGATTTTTTGCACTATTTTACCGCAGGCGATTTTAGTCGCCCTTTAACCATTTCACTAAATAATGGCTCTATTGTTGAATTCCGTGTGATGCCATATAGCGAAGATCAGCGCTTGATGGTGGCGCGTGACGTGACAGAAAAAAATAAACTAGAAAACTCACGACGTGACTTTTTTGCTAATGTCAGTCACGAGTTAAGAACACCGTTAACCGTTATTCAAGGTTATCTTGAAATGATGGAAGAAAATAGCGTAACAAAACCCGCAGAGCATAAGGCGATAGTCACGATGCAAGAGCAAGCTAAACGGATGGATACGCTTGTTCAGCAACTCTTACAACTTTCTCGTATTGAATCTGCTCCCCATATTGATTTAAACAAGATTGTTGATATTCCTGCTATTTTGGCTTTATTACAACAAGAAGCGAACTCTCTCAGCCAAGGTCAACATCAGATTGTTTTTGATGTTGATGAACAGTGGGCAGTTCGTGGTAATGAAGAGCAATTGCGTAGTGCTGTTTCTAATTTAGTGTATAACGCCATTAATCACACTGAAGAAGGCACAACAATCAACGTGAGTTGGAAGAAAATCCCCCAAGGCATGTTATTTAGTGTTTCAGATAATGGCGCGGGGATCAGTGCTGAACATTTAACTCGTCTAACAGAACGTTTTTATCGCGTTGATAAAGCGCGCTCTCGTCATTCTGGTGGTACTGGGTTAGGTTTGGCGATTGTGAAAAAATCGTTGCTTCATCATCACTCTCAATTGAATATTGAAAGTAAAGTCGGTGTTGGGAGTACGTTCTCTTTTATCCTTCCTCAAACATTGCTTACTGCTAAAAAAACACACTAATAGTATGTCTTTTTTAAAGCCTTTATCACTTGTATTTAATTAGTGATAGAGGTTTTTTTATCCCTTTCTTAATCTTTTTAATATCAATGAAAACTAATATCGTAGCGTTAAATTTTAATATTATTAATTAATGCTAACTTTAAATGATACCGATATTCAATATTATTGGTGAAAAAATGCACAAATCATATCATGTATATTCGATGATATATGACAGTTATAACTAGTGCTGAAAAATAGTTTAGATGATTATTCTGGTTTTGGGATTAGCTATTGCCTTTTTTCATTATAAAAGTTTTACTTGTGACCAGTTATCGGCGATTTTTTCTATTTAGCACTTAATTGCTCTATATGAAATGATTATATATGGATATTATCCTAAATAATGATGGCATGAGTCTAAATAGATATTGTTGATTTTATGTTGCGCTATATTGGCGCAATTTCACCATTATTGTAACTATATATTAACAAAACTTATGGCACATAGATTAACTTCCAGAGATATTCTGGCATTAGGGTTTATGACATTCGCCCTATTTGTTGGCGCTGGCAATATTATTTTTCCTCCAATGGTGGGTTTACAATCAGGCGAATTTGTTTGGACTGCTGCAATTGGCTTTTTGATCACCGGGGTTGGTTTACCTGTTTTAACGGTTGTCGCATTGGCAAAAGTCGGTGGGGGTATTGAGGCATTAAGCACCCCTATTGGTAAATCAATGGGATTATTATTAGCTATTGTTGCCTATCTTGCTGTGGGACCTCTTTTCGCCACGCCTCGTACTGCAACGGTTTCTTTTAAAGTAGGTATTGCTCCTTTAGTGGGTGATACAGAAATGTCATTACTGATTTATAGCATTGTCTATTTCTTAATTGTGATTGGTATTTCACTTTATCCGGGAAAATTGCTAGACAGTGTTGGTCATATTCTCGCACCGATTAAAATTCTGGCATTAGCAATATTAGGTATTGCTGCAATATTTTGGCCTGCTGGTGGTGCTATTCCTGCTACTGATGCTTATCGTGATATGGCGTTGACTCAGGGCTTTATTAACGGTTACCTCACCATGGATACATTGGGCGCTATGGTTTTTGGTATTGTTATTGTTAATGCGGCTCGCTCTCGGGGTATTGATAATTCCTCACTGTTAACACGTTATACTATGTGGGCGGGAATTATTGCGGGCGTATTATTAACTCTGATCTATTTGAGTTTATTTAAATTAGGCTCTAGCAGTGGCAGTATTATTCCGGGTGCTCAAGATGGCGCTGATATTTTACATGCTTATGTTCAGTACACTTTCGGCAATTTTGGTAGCTTCTTCTTAGCCGTACTGATTTTCTTAGCCTGTATGGTGACCGCTGTTGGCTTAACATGTGCATGTGCAGAGTTTTTTAGCCGTTATTTGCCTATCTCTTATCGTGTATTAGTGTTGATCTTGGCGGTATTCTCAGCCGTTGTATCAAACTTAGGATTAAGCAAACTTATTGAGTTTTCTATTCCTGTATTAATTATGATTTATCCGCCTTGCATTGTGATTATTTTAATGAGTTTCACATTACGTTTGTGGAATAATCCAAGTCGTATTATCGCACCCGCAATGGCGGTTAGCTTATTTTTCGGTATTTTTGATGCAATAAAAGCCTCTGATTATCTGAAACATTTATTACCAGACTGGGCAACTAAATTGCCATTAAGTGAACAGGGATTGGCATGGCTTATTCCCGTATTGGTGACGATTGTTGTGTGCGGTATTTACGATAAAGTTGTAGGCTCTCAGAGTAAAAAAGCACTTCAGACGAAAGTGACTAAATAAGCGATAAAGCACATTGATTTAAACGTAAAAAGGGAAACAAAAGTTTCCCTTTTTGTTGGAATTAAAGTAAGTGCTGGTTCTCTTTTAAACGGTCAGCCAGTGTTTTTTCTATATCTGTTTGTACTAATTTTGATACATCATATTCTTTGGCAAGTGATGAGAAACGAGCAATAACATCAACTGTATGATGAATATACGCTTGTGCTTGTTGCCAATTTTCAAAACCTGCTATTTCAGCAAGCTGCTTTATTGTCTTTAATGGTGGTTTTTTACCATACCCGCCAAATGAAGTGATATGCTCATTTCTTGGATTGGGATTATAGGTCACATCATAAAAAGGTGCCGGCTCCCAGTGCCCATCATCATATTGTAGAAATGACCAGTTTTTACTGTGATCATCTTGATTAGAGGCGAATAGATTAAAAATAGCTCGTCTAAACTGGAGTTGCCCGGCTGAAACTGATTTGCATAGTACGCGGTTTACTTTAATTAAATCTTCGTAATCCAAAGAAGGTAGCCTAAAATCAGCATCTAATAATCCGCATGCACTGTGCATGATTAAACGCCCTGATTTACCAGAACTATTTGTGACACGATCAAAACATTTTAGCGCTAACCAAGATTTTCCGTCATTGTTTTTAGGAACATTAATAAGTTGCCATTGTGGAGGATTTAGCTCTAACTCTTTTGCTAGAATGAGATAGATCGCTTCACATAGCCCTTCATCGTGACCAAGAGGTAAGTTTTTAGACGTAAATTTGATCAGCCATGATTCATCACCTTCTTCTTCATACGTTTTACATTGATTAAAATTTCCTTGTTTAAAATAAAGCAACGCTTTAGGTCTAGCGCCACCAGAACTACCAACAATAGCAAGTTCAGATAAAACAATTTCCGTTTGACCATCAAATACAGCTTGTGCTTCTAAACCCCTAAATTAATCAAATCAACTTCAAACTGTTCATCTATTTGATAGTCAGAGGCTGGTAAATAAGATAATCCTCCCATACCTTTATTACCAACAAAGGCTAACCTGTCCATCGTCGTAATTTCATGCGGTTGTATACCATGTTGGCGGAATATTCTATCTTGCAATAAGCGCCCCCATCCATCAGGCAAACTATCCGAGAAAAGCCCTTGCAAATTACCATGGGGTTTTTTAGGTGCTATTTGTAAATCCGTATTATTCTGTAGATTAAAAGGTGAACTATTACCAAATTGTGTTAAGTAATGCGCATCATATTGAAAAAATACACCACTATGGTTTTGTACCAATGTTCCCATTAAAACGGAATCACCTGTAGATAACGTCCGTGTTACATTTAGCTTTTGTATTGGTTTAAAACTCATCTTGTAATACCTCTTCAATAGTCCTTGGCATACGTGGCTTATTCACTTTCTTAGGATCAACAACCGCATAAAGATTATTTAAATCATCAAGGCATTGCCAAAGTAACAGTAACTGGCGTAGTGAAATTTTACCTTGTAACTCAAACTTTTTGATAGTTGAAGCAGGAACTGTACTACGCT
>JAEYFY010000404.1 GCA_023454395.1 Pseudomonadota bacterium | reverse complement strand
TTACTAGCAAACAAATGGAAATTACCCCAGCACTACGTGAACACATTGAAAGCCGTCTAACTAAACTCAATAAATGGCAGGTGAATTTAATCAATCCTCATATTATTCTTACGAAAGATCCTAAAGGCTTTAGTGTTGATGCCAGCATTCATACGCCAAATGGGCAATTGGTCGCTAATGCGCAACATACCGATATGTATGTAGCAATTAATGACTTACTCGCAAAACTTGAGCGTCAATTAAACAAAGTTCAGCATAAAAACGAATCTCGTCGGGCTGATAACAGCCTGAAAGAAGAGAATTTACTTGTCGATGAAATGTAAATAGTAAAGCAAGATTAAAAATTAGAATAAATCACTGACTCAAAACGCCTCTGCGCATCCTCGTGATGCGCTTTTTATTGTATTTTTCTTGACTCCATTCACATCATCATGTTTGATAGCAATACGTCAAATAATTTACCAATCAATATAATGAAAAAACATTCACATTTGCCTTTCTTCTTTTTCTTTTTACTCTTTCATTAAGAGGCTTTGTCATTTTAGAAAGAAAAGTAAGAACGACAATAGCCTCCAAAATTGGAGGCTTTTTTATTTATGATGGCATGACATAACGGTATAGGGCTTAAACATGGAAAAACTCGATTTATCAGCAATCAGAGATAAGATCACAATGTTAGATTCAGAATTACTAACATTGTTAGCAAACAGGCGCCAATTATCTGCTGATGTTGCTCAATTTAAATTGAATACACATCGCCCTATTAGAGATAAAAATCGTGAGCGTGAATTACTTGATTTATTAATTGAGAAAGGAAAAAACGTTGGACTAGATGGTTTTTATATTAGCCGTATTTTTCAAATGATCATCGAAGACTCTGTCTTAACGCAACAAGCCATTCTACAACAACATCTTAATGCAACACCTAATGAATCAGCTAGAATTGCTTATTTAGGTCCTAAAGGCTCTTATTCACATATTGCTGCTCGTCAATATGCTGCCCGCCATTTTGATAGCTTCGTTGATTGCACTTGCCAGAAATTTGACGACATTTTTACACTTGTTGATACTGGTCAAGCTGATTACGGTTTGCTACCAATTGAAAATACCAGTTCAGGGGCAATTAATGATGTTTACGATTTACTGCAAACAACATCAATCTCTATTGTTGGAGAAATTCGCATCCCTATTAATCATGCGCTTTTAACAAGTGTTGATAGCAGCCCAGAAGAGTTACAAACTATTTATAGTCATCCTCAACCCTTCCAACAATGCAGCCATTATTTAAATCAGTATCCAAACTGGAAAATTGAATATTGTGAAAGTACAGCAGCTGCAATGGAAAAAGTGGCTCTTGCGCAATCGCCATTTGTTGCGGCAATTGGTAGTGAAGCCGGTGGCTCTCTTTATGGTTTAAAACCTCTAGCTAATAATTTAGCAAACCAACAAATAAACGTAACACGCTTTATTGTTATTGCACGAAAAGCTATTGATGTTTCAGAGCAAGTGCCCGCTAAAACAACCTTCTTAATGGCAACGGGACAACAAGCGGGTGCATTAGTCGATGCATTAATGATTTTAAAAAAATACGACATTATTATGACGAAACTCGAATCTCGTCCTATTAATGGTACACCTTGGGAAGAGATGTTTTATATTGATGTTCAAGCCAATTTACGTGATATCAATATGCAAAAAGCCTTACACGATTTATCACAAACAACACGTTCATTAAAAATACTAGGCTGTTACCCTTCAGAAAATGTTGTTCCTGTTGAAGTGAAATAACCTAGCTCCAAAAAAGCCAAATAGCATATAGCTATCTGGCTTTTCTTTTTGATTCTTATTTTAAAATTAATTATAAGAAACCATACATCGCAGCGAATACCCAACCAAAGATACAGGAAACAGTTACACCAATTAATCCCGGTAGAATAAAGCTGTGATTTATAACAAAACGCCCTATTCGAGTTGTGCCAGAACGGTCAAATTGAATTGCCGCTAAGTCACTAGGATAAGTTGGCAGAATATAATAACCATAACAAGCAGGTGCCGATGCAATAATATAAGCAGGATCAACACCAATACCCAATGCTAAAGGAACAATTGCGGCTAAAGCGGCTGCTTGAGAGTTAACAAACTTAGATACCAATAATAAGACAACGGCATAAGCCCAAGGGTATTCTCGTACTAATTGCCCCAATGCTGCTTCTATTTCTTTCATATGTGCAGAGAACATTGTCTCTGCCATCCAAGCAATACCATACACAGCAACAATTGCTATCATCCCTGAACGAAATACTTCATTTTTAGAAATAAGAGAAGGGTTGGTTTTACAGATAATAATAATTGATGCGCCAGCTAATAACATAAACATCTGAATAACGAGCACCATAGATAATGGTTTACCATTAAATACAGGGCGTATTTCAGAGAAAGCACCTAATATTGCCACAACAGCAATTGCACCTAAGAAAATCCACATTGCTACCCAATTTTTCATAGGGAGCTTTTTATCTAGAAGTGTTGCTGTATCACCATAAACATAATCATGGTTTTCAGGAACTGAAACAAATTCTTGGAAACGTTGGTCTTTATCTAAATCTTTCCCTCTAAACCAGCTAAAAATACCAATAGCTAAAATACCGATAAAAGTAGACGGAATAGTAATTGCTAATAAATCTAAAAACTCTAGATGTTTGCCATTAAAAGTCACATCACCGAGCATTGCGACTAATGTAACAACGGCAACGGATACAGGGCTGGCAATAATCCCCATTTGGGAGCCAATTGTACTTGCTGCCATTGGTCTTTCTGGGCGAATATTATTTTTAATCGACACATCATAGATAATTGGCAATATGGTATAAACGACGTGTCCAGTACCACATAATATTGTAAGAGTACAAGTTACGAGTGGTGCAACAATAGAAATATATTTTGGATTTTTACGTAATAATTTTTCTGCTATTTGCAACATAACATCTAATCCACCAGATGCTTGTAATGTTGCTGATGCAGAAACAACGGCAATAATAACTAACATAACATCAACAGGTGGTTTTCCCGGAGGGAGATTAAAAATAAAAACTAAAATAACCAGACCTACACCACCTAATAGACCTAATGCAATTCCTCCCTTCCTAGCCCCATAAAATAGACACACTAATATAATGGCGAGTTGTATTAAAAAATCCATAAATTACCCCTTGAAAAACACGTCGGAATATAAATAATACAATTTAATTTTTAGCACTTATTGCAAAAAAAAGAGTTTATAAAATATAATTTACGATAATTGTTATAGGCATTTTTTTGATCATTGTTATAATTTTAATAATACCTTTTAATTTCATTCAGTTTTAAGATCTCATCAACAAATAACTTTTAATAAAAAGACAATATTGAACATTAATTATTATTAAATTAAACTCAGCGATAACAATTAAATAACAACAAATATAAGATGTATTACTCCATTAATAAAAACAGATATTTATCTCCTTGTTTTTAAATGTATATTTATATTTATCTACTTTTATTTTCTGAATAAAAACAGGTGATTCTTATCTATTATTAAATTTTCAAATGGCGAGGAAAGAATATGAATACTTTTATCATATTGATTTTAAGTCTATTTTTTACCAAAAACGTAGATGAAATTAAATTAAAAGAGGGTTATCACACTTACTCACTAACGTCTCAAACGGATTTGAAACGTTGCACAGTAAGCCCATGTCCAGATCCTAAAGACTATTAACTTTTAAGCATTTTGTTTTAAAAGGAGTGATTATGAATAAATCATATATTTTAATATGCTCATTTTTATTCGCTAGTTATACGAGTGCTTATTTTGATGATAAAACAGAAAAAAATATAACATCGAAAATTGAATATTCTCAAAATAATAGCAATATCTCTGCTTCTAGTCGTTGTGTTTGGCCACCTTGTGATGATGACTGGTGATAAGCTAAACATGAAATAATTAATAAAATAAAAAGGTCGAACAATTTATTTTATTGCTCGACCTTTTATATAACAAATAATTTAACTAGATTCGGCTATCGTTAGCCTTTTGTAATAATACACCACTCTCTTTCATAAATTGAGTAGCATAATCGCCAAACCAATCACTCACATTATTAAATGAACGAACAAACTCACTCTTTGCATTTATATCTAATAAATCGATAGCTTGCCCCAGAGAATGATGATATCTACGAATGAGTTCAATATTCTCTTGTGATGATAAAATAATGTCAGCATAGAGTTGAGGATCTTGAGCAAACAGTCGTCCTATCATTGCCAATTCTAAGCGATAAATAGGAGATGACAGTCGCAGTAAACTGGCTAAGTCCACTTTTTCTTTTGCTAAATGCTGACCGTAAGCGAAGGTAGTAAAATGTCGAAGTGCTTGAATAAAACTCATGTTTTTATCATGCTCTTCTGGCGTAATCGCCTCAATTCTAGCGCCCCATACCATTAATTGCTCTAGCAACCATTCAAATTCTTGATGGTTTCGTCCTTCACAATAAGCCACAACCTGTTTTGCCAAACTAGGCACATCAGGGCCAAACATTGGATGAAGACCTAAAACGGGTCCACTATGTGCCTTTAACATCGCCTCTAAAGGGGCTTTTTTGATAGAGGCTAAATCAACTAATAAGCAATCTTTAGGCAATGGTGGTAATTGTTCAATAACCTCAACGGTTAAATGGATAGGCACACTAATTATGACCATTCCTGCATTATCAAAAATAGCAGGTGATTTAGTTTGCCATTCATCAGCTTCTAAGCTTTCAACTTGATAGCCAGAGAGTGTAAACAAACGAGAAAATAGTTTACCCATTTTCCCATTTCCTCCCACAATAACGATTTTACCAAGTTGAGGGTTAAGCGTTTTAAATCCCTTGTCATTCTCTTTAGTATAGGATTCTCGCATTACTCGGCGTAACACATCTTCAATCAAATCTGGGGAAATCCCCATCATTTGTGCATCATTACGACGAGAAGCAAGCATGGAGGCTTCTCTATCAGGTGCATAAATCGGTAAGCCATGACGGTTTTTAACTTCTCCCACTTCAGCTACCAGCTGCATTCTTTTTGCGAGTAAAGAAAGCAGTGATTTATCTACCTGATCAATTTGCTCACGCAAACCTTGTAATTCTTCAGCCATCTATGCTTGCCTCTTTTTTCTTTATGATTAACTAACTTTTTTTAACTGAGCTTCACGCTGAACTAAAATCGGGGAAAGTTGAGCATGTAAATTTCTTAACACTGACTCTGTTGTTTCCCAACTAATACACGCATCTGTTACCGAGACACCGTATTTCATTTCACTACGAGATTGCTCTGACGATTGATTGCCTTCATTAATATGACTTTCTAACATAATGCCAGTGATAGATTCATTACCTTTAGTGATTTGCTCAATCACAGAATCCACCACTTCCGTTTGACGGCGGAAATCTTTATTAGAATTACCATGGCTGCAATCAATCATTAATGATGGTTTTAATCCTGCTTTTACCATTTGAGCTTCACATTGAGCAACATCTTCTTCATGGTAGTTTGGTGTTTTACCACCACGTAAAATAACATGACCATCAGGATTACCTTGTGTTTGTAATAAACAAACCTGCCCTGATTGGTTAATTCCCATAAACCGGTGTGGCATAGAAGCGGCTTTCATCGCGTTAATCGCAGTATCTAAATTACCATCTGTTCCGTTTTTAAATCCAACTGGCATTGAAAGCCCTGATGCCATTTCACGGTGAGTTTGAGATTCGGTTGTTCTAGCTCCAATTGCAGACCAACTGAATAAATCACCTAAGTATTGTGGATTGTTAGGATCTAACGCTTCCGTTGCCAGAGGCAAACCTAATTGCACAAGTTCAGTCAATAGCTTACGGGCAATATGTAATCCTTTTTCCATCTCAAAGCTACCATCCATAAATGGATCGCTAATTAAACCTTTCCAACCAACAGTAGTACGAGGTTTTTCAAAGTAGACACGCATCACAATATACAGACTATCACTTAATTCAGACGCTAAGACTTTCAGGCGTTTTGCGTAATCTAACGCAACATCGACATCATGAATAGAACAAGGTCCACATACCACGAGTAAGCGAGGATCACGACGTTGGACAATTTCAGAAATTGTTTGACGTGATTGAGCAATGGCATGCAGATCATTGCGACTCAATGGGTATTTTTGTTTTAACTCTTCTGGAGTAATTAAAACCAGCTCTTCGCTGATATTCACATTATTGAGTGCGTCTTTTTGCATGATCATAATCTTTACCTTTTTATATCTGTCATTGTGATTTTTGTGTGTCTGAAAGATAAGATAACATGCAATGTAAAGAAATCAATCCATATTTTCAATATTTTTGACACGCGTGTAATCTTAACTTTACAGTTAATGGTTCTATTATAGATAAACAATAAATAACAATTAGTTACAAAAAATAAAGGAAGCAGAAATAATGTGATGGAGATTGAATTAAAACATTAATTCGTAAAAATATATTTACAGTTTATCTTTTAATGAATCTCGACATATGAAGAATAGATAAGATAGGAATATAGAAGTAAAAGAGATAAAAAACGAATAAACAATATTTTCAACAAGGGGAGATATAAAAAAAGGTCAGCAAATGCTGACCTTTTAACAATAACTTTCGGATGTGCGAAAGCGTATTATTTAGCGTTAAGACGCTCTTTGATACGAGCAGCCTTACCTGAACGCTCACGCAGG
>JAEYFY010000403.1 GCA_023454395.1 Pseudomonadota bacterium | reverse complement strand
AGGGCCTGTTGTAATCCAACCTGAACGCAGTACATCCTCAACGGCTTTGATTTCTTCATCGCCAATCGCAGGGCGAGAGAAAGGAAGGAAGTGACTCATAAAAATGTAGCCTAATTAATGAATGAATGAATAAAGAAAAAACAATTATATACAAACTATTGTTCACCGGCATCCGTCTTATTAAGAAAACATTAAAAAAACCTTAATAATTACTTGGAGATAAGCTAAACAATAACCATATTATTGCAAAACCCGCCAATCAATATGATCAACATCATTGATGCATTTGATATTTGTATTAAATGTAGTTGATAATAATTTTTCGTCCAATAAGAGTGCAGGTACGCCAGAGTCAACCAAATATCCATTTTTTATGAGCCAAACTCTGTCTGCTTTTTGATAGGAATGATTCAAATTATGTGTACTCATAATAACGGCACCACCTTGTTGGCAAAATTTATCAACCCACTTATCCAAAATAGCCAACTGTACGACATCTAAGTTATTCGTTGGTTCATCAAGTAACATTAATTTTCCTTTTAAATCATAACTTGACCATAATTGGATAAATGCACCAACGATTCTGACCCTCTGCCATTCACCTCCCGATAAATGATGAATGTTTTTTGATAATAATTTGTCAATTTTAAAATCATTTAACAGCATATTTAATTGCTGAACATCCATTTTCGATAATTTATGATATAGCGAGAGATAATGAAAAACAGGCATAAATGATAAAGCTTCCAATTGTTGTATAACAATGCTCTGCATTCTAGAAAGATCATCATATTTATAATATCTTATTGAAGTTTCGTTTAGAATGATTTCACCATTAAATTGAAGCTCTCCTGCGATCGCCATTAAAAGTGTGCTTTTCCCCGCGCCATTTGCGCCAATCAAGTGGACACGTTCGCCATAATTTACTTGCTCTGTAAATGCGTTAAGCCGCTCATTAACACTTAAATTATCAAGTTTAAGTAACACCATATTACAAACGCCCCATCTCTTTTGTTGCCAATAACCAGATAAATAAAGGCGCACCAAGCGTTGCTGTAATCACTCCTATCGGAACTTCTGCACCATTTAAAATTAAGCGAGATAGCAGATCAGCAAGCAATAACAATCCGCCACCAGCAAGCGCACACGCGGGTAGTAATGTTTTATAATGAGTTATTCCACACAGCCTTAATAAATGCGGCACAACAAGCCCTACAAAGCTTATAGCGCCCGCTAAAGCGACACTTAGCCCTATCAGTAACCCAACAGCTAAAATAAACCAATTTCGCCATTGATTAACGGATATACCTAATTGTTTTGCTCTGAATGAACCCAGAGATAAATAATTAAGAATATCGGCTTGTAGAATAAGAATTAAGACAATAGGTATAAGAGCCAAAAATAAGATTTGATGACGCCAATCAATGCCACTAAAACTCCCCATCAACCAATACATTAATTGTCTTAAATCCAAAGCTGAACTGAAATAAACCAGCCAAGTCATTATCGCGCTTGCCAGAACACCTAATGCCACACCAATTAATAGTAACTGAGCATTAGACAGCTTTCTTATGCGAGTAAAAAACATTAATAAAAGAGTCATTCCTAATGCACCGAATATTGCCGCACCACTTATCAACCAAGGGCTGAAACCCAATTGTAAAACAATGAGTAATACAACACACACTCCTGCACCACTGCTTACTCCTAGTAATCCTGGCTCTGCGAGTGGATTTTGGAATAGAGCCTGCATAATCGCACCTGCAATTGCTAGGCTGGCACCAACAGTCACTACTGCAAGTATTCTTGGTAAACGGATTTGCCAAACAAATAAATGAGCTTCATCTGTTAACCATTGATGTGGAAATAACGTAATCTCACCAACAGAGAGGGAAAATACAAACAAAAAACATAATACTAATGCCATTAGAAACAGCTTCTTTCTGTCGTCAATGCGTTGTCTTTTAGCCAATTTAATTAGAGGATTAACTTCTTTATTCATTTCATTCCCTATCCATGCAACAACGACTCTAACTGTTTTTATTTATAAAATAATTTTTTAGCAACATAACATGTTCGCATTCAATGATGAAAAAATAAATTTAGAACATGTAAGCCAGTCTCTAATAATGAAGGAAAATGGGGATTAGCTATCACAATGTAGATGCAGATAAAATAAAAGAGTCAAAATAAGAATAAAAAGAAAGATAATAGAAAAATAAAAACCTTCCATCCAAATAGAAATACTCATTCAGACTATATTGATAAATATAAACATCCTAATGCGTTTATCATCAAAATAGATACAGATAATAATGATAAAAAAACGGCTTTCAAAGAAAGCCGTTTTGGATGTTTTTGTAAATCTTATTCTTTTGGTGTTGCGCTCTCAACCCGACTTTTTAACTTTTGTCCTGGGCGGAAAGTAACAACACGGCGAGCTGTAATAGGAATGTCTTCCCCAGTTTTCGGATTACGACCTGGGCGCTGATTTTTATCACGCAGGTCAAAGTTTCCGAATCCAGACAGCTTCACCTGTTCCCCATTTTCAAGAGAACGACGCACTTCCTCAAAAAAGGATTCTACAAGGTCTTTTGCATCGCGTTTGCTAACACCAAGTTTTTCAAACAGATTTTCTGCCATTTCAGCTTTTGTAAGCGCCATAGGTCTAG
>JAEYFY010000402.1 GCA_023454395.1 Pseudomonadota bacterium | reverse complement strand
AACAAAAAATCATGACCTTTATGCCGGTTGTATTTACCGTATTCTTCCTGTGGTTCCCATCAGGTCTGGTTCTGTACTATATCGTCAGTAACTTAGTGACCATTATCCAGCAGCAGTTAATTTACCGTGGTCTGGAAAAACGTGGCTTACACAGCAGAGACAAAAAATAAGGTCACATGAGGAAAAACCTCTTCCTTGGTTACATTCAAAGGAAAGTGACATAAAATAGCGAAGGCGGTCTACAATGACCGCCTTCTGTTTTTTATATTGATATGATGATTCTGATTAAGCGAGTACACCATGCATAGCACTGATACTATCGTCGCTCAGGCCACACCTCCGGGAAGAGGCGGTGTTGGTATCCTGCGCGTTTCTGGCCCTAAAGCGGCACTTGTGGCACAAACTGTCTTAGGTAAATTACCTAAACCTCGTTATGCCGATTATCTGCCATTTCGCAATAATGATAACTCAGTGCTTGATCAGGGTATCGCCCTTTTCTTCCCAAATCCGAACTCATTTACAGGCGAAGATGTTCTAGAACTACAAGGTCATGGCGGCCCCGTTATTCTAGATTTATTACTAAAACGTATCTTACAAATTCCCGGTGTGCGTATTGCTAATCCTGGGGAATTTTCTGAACGCGCATTCTTAAACGACAAACTCGACTTAGCACAAGCCGAAGCCATTGCCGATTTAATTGATGCCAGCTCAGAACAAGCGGCACGTTCAGCGATTAATTCATTACAAGGTGCATTTTCCTCTCATATTAACGAAATGGTAGAGTCATTAACTCACTTGCGTATCTATGTTGAAGCTGCCATTGATTTCCCTGATGAAGAGATTGATTTTCTTTCTGACGGGATCATTGAAGGAAAACTTAACGCTGTTATTGCTGAATTAGATGATGTTCGTGCTCAAGCTCGCCAAGGTAGCCTGTTACGTGAAGGAATGAAAGTAGTTATCGCGGGTCGCCCTAATGCGGGAAAATCAAGCTTATTGAATGCATTAGCAGGCAGAGAAGCAGCGATTGTTACCGATATTGCTGGTACAACGCGTGATGTATTGCGTGAACATATTCATATTGATGGTATGCCTTTGCATATTATCGATACAGCAGGCTTACGTGAAGCTAGTGATGAAGTTGAACGTATTGGTATTGAGCGGGCTTGGAAAGAGATTGAGCAAGCAGACAGAGTGCTATTTATGGTTGATAGCACCACAACCGATGCCACAACCCCCGAAGATATCTGGCCTGAATTTATGGCTCGTTTGCCAAATACCTTGCCTGTTACTGTTATTCGTAACAAATCAGATTTAACAGGGGAAAATGTCGAGATCACGGCACAAGGTAATTACCCGATGATCCGCTTATCCGCACGCGATGGAATGGGTATTGAATTGCTGCGCGATCACCTAAAAGAAGCCATGGGCTTTAATAGTAATACAGAAGGTGGTTTCTTAGCGCGTCGTCGCCATCTACAAGCTTTAAATACTGCAGCAGAGCACTTACAACAAGGTCATGAGCAACTGGTTTATGCAAAATCAGGCGAGTTATTGGCAGAAGAATTAAGACTGGCTCAGCAAGCATTAAGCGAAATCACAGGCGAATTTACCTCTGATGACTTATTAGGTCGTATTTTCTCTAGTTTCTGTATTGGGAAATAATCACTCATATTTACCTGCTATACCGTGTAAACATGCTTTTAACGGTTATAGCAGGTAAAATCAAATCTACACGCTATAACCGGTATATTAGACATTAACGCCTATAACCGGTAGAACATAATGATCATAATTAACGCCTATCAGCTCAGCGTGCATCTAAAAGATGTACGATTAACAAAAAAGCTTTCTCAAGGTAAAGTCGCCCAAAAAGTAGGAATTCGACAAGACACCGTCTCCAATTTTGAACTTAACCCCAATTCCACCAAACTCGAAACCTTTTTCAAGCTACTCTCTGCACTGAATTTAGAGATGGAAATTCATCCTAAAGATGCTAAAAATAGTTTAGCACGTAAAAGTGAATGGAAAGAGGAGTGGTAAATGGCAAGCCTTGATGTGTATATGAATGAATACTATGTGGGCATTTTTACTAAAAAAAGCTCAGGGGCGCATTTATTTCAATATTCACTTATTTTCTTTTTACCTTTTATATTCATATTATTAAATAATAATGATTCATTTATTAATAATCTCTATTAAACAATCTAGACATTAATTTATTTACTAATTAATTAACTATTTCGACAACGCAAACGTTTACTTTCTGTTTTTATTTTTTCTAATAAAAAGAGATATTAAATATCGCATAAATACGCATCTTAATTATGCTTTTTAATGATCTAAATATAGTAAATCAACTAATGACAATGCTAAACTTCGCCTTTAGTTAACTGGGTAAATATCCCCCTTGTATTTAAGAGTCTATCGTGAGAACGCTTTATTTTACTGCGCTGACAACAGGTATTCTTTCTGCCATTTGGGCATTTGTTGCTAATCAATTTGGCTTATTAAGCTGGGCTGGCTTTTTAGGTTGTACCGCCTATTTTGCTTATCCTAAAGAGGGTATTAAAGGATTAGCCGTTACTATGGCGACCATTATGAGTGGCGTAATTTGGGCATTGGCGATTATTTATGGTAGCCAAGTCTTTAGTGATATTTCTATTTTTGGCTATGCTGTCACCGGTGTTATTGCCTTTGTTATGTGCATTCAAGCCAAAAGTACGCTACTTGCTTATATTCCTGGCACCTTTATTGGCGCATGCACGATATTTGCTGCTCAAGGGGATCTCTTTCAAACCATTCCTTCATTAATCGTTGGCGTTTTATTTGGTTATTCGATGAAAATGAGTGGGCTTTGGGTTGCCAATAAATGGCCGAAAACAGCGTAATTGATTTATGCTAACCTAAATCTAAAAGCGGTATTTAGTCATGCTAAAGCCGCTTTTTGTTTCTCAGCAACGCAGTCAGTAGCGTAGTTAGCAATATCGTTAGCAAGGTACAATCATTGGTGTTCCCACAACAGGATCAGGAATAATTTGGCATTCCAAATCAAAAACTTGTTTAATTAATGCTTGATTGATAATAGATTTTGGTTCCCCCTGTGCAATGATTTTTCCTTTCACCATCACGACCAAATTATCTGCATAGCGACACGCTTGGTTTAAATCATGTAAAACGGCAACGACAGTACGCCCTTGTTGCTGATTGAGCTTTCGAAATATATTGAGTAATTCAATTTGATAAGCAATATCCAAATATGTTGTTGGCTCATCTAACAGTAAAATTTCTGTTTGTTGCGCTAATATCATCGCGACCCAAACACGTTGCCGTTGGCCGCCAGATAGCGAATCTACCGTTTTATCTGCAAATTCTACAATCCCTGTCTCTTTCATTGCTGTTTCTACGGCTAACTTATCTTCTCGGCTCCATTGATGCATAAAACTTTGATGTGGAAAGCGTCCTCTTGCCACTAAATTAGCCACGCTGATCCCAGAAGGCGCTTGCATCGTTTGTGGTAATAACGCGATTTGGCGAGCCAGTTTTTTGGTTGGCAATGTCGTTAAAGGCTGACCATCTAATGAAACATGACCTGATAATGGTTTTAATAAACAACACAAGCTACGCAATAGCGTTGATTTACCACAACCATTGGGACCAATAATGACGGTAACTTTTTTATCAGGAATAGAAAGCGAAATATCATGGCAAATCGTTGTCTGTTGATATCCCAACTGTAAAGAATGTGTCTGTAATCGGCTATTGTGCATAACATTGTCTTTTTATTGAATGATCACATTAAGCAAAATAAGGGTGATAAATAAACATCACCCTTTGTTGTGATTTATATTTAGAAACGAACTTCTACTGAAGCACCAATCATGCGAGGACGCTGGTAAATAGCGGTATCTTTATTATTATCAGGAATAAGAATTCGCTTATCTGAATCAAATAAGTTCTGGGCAAATAACGTTGTTCTACCCCATGTAAAGTTATAGCCAAGCTGTAAATTAGCTAACCAGAAACTATCTACTTTGCCACTATCTGCATTATTCGCATTCGAGAAGTAATCCCCCGAAAACTGAACATTACCGCTAATATCCATAGCCTGTGTTAATTGATATTTAGCACCAACATTCGCCGTATAACTTGGCGCTCGGGCTAGCTCTTTTCCTTCAATACCACTGTTGCCAAAGTCTTTGATTTTAGTTTTTAATAAACCAACACCTGTATTTAACTCAAGAGAGTCTATTGGTTGATAAGCAATTGTTAATTCGGCACCGTAAGTTTCAACTTTTTTCGCATTACGAATAGTGGAAGAATTTGGCCCTAAATAGAAAGGCAGTTGCATATCCTTGTAGTCGTTATAAAACAAATTCGTCATCACACTTAACTTGTTATCCAACAGGTTATTACGTGTATAGAGACTATAATTCCACACATACTCAGGTGAATACACATAAGTGACAATCGGCTGACCAATAGTCACACCCGCACCACCACCGTTATAACCTCGACCAACAGCAAAACCGACAGTTTGATTCACAGCGGGTTTCCATGCGATATCCGCTTTAGGGAGAAACGTGTTATAGGTTTCATCAAAATCGATAGCAACGGCTTTGCTTCCCCCATTACGCGTGTGGTGCTCTCGTTCAAAACGCCCTGATAAGGTGACATCAATTTCAGGGAATAACGCATAAGTTAATGAACCATAAGCCGAAGCCGTTTCTGTTTTATCGTCAAAGTAACTACCACCAAAGATATTCACAAACTCATCTTGTTTAGCATGGAAATAACGCAGACCAAAAATCCCACTTAATGCTTCACTGTCTGTTTTAAAGCGCAACATTGGCTCCAACTCAAACTCTTTCGCATCGATATCTGCGCGAGGGCTTTGTGCTTCAGTTAAGCGACGCGTTGAGAAATCGGTATAAATCAGTGTATTTTCTACACTTAAATTATTATTGGCTTCCCATGTTGTATTTAAAATACCACTCGTTGTTTTACGTTTAATCACAGGGCGAAAACGTGAGGGTGCATTTGGCGCCAAATTGCTCGCCATATTGGCCTCATTTTGCGGTGATCGACTATCAAGATGGCTGACGGTTAGCTTGGCTTTAAAATCAGGATTATCTAAAGAGTCATAAAGCAGTTTTCCACGAAATGTATTGGAATGGATATCGCGCGGATCACCCGTTGGCGAGTATTTATCCATATGCACAAAACTTTCACGCTCTTGTCTTTCTGCGGTAAAACGAAATGCTAATTTATCTTCAATCAGTGGACCTGACGTCATCACCGCATATTCACGAAAATCTTGCTGACCCGCACCCAGTTTTACTGCATTTTCCCAATAGAATGTTGGATCTTGGGTTTTAACCAAAATCGCGCCCGCAATAGCATTACGACCTTGAACATAACTTTGTGGGTCACGGAAAATTTCAACCGTATTCACATCCCATAATGATTGAGCGCCATAGCCAAATTCGTTATAGGTAAATGAGCGTCCATCAACAGAGAAATTAACTCTCGGGCGTGTGCCACCTAAAAAAGCAATGGCACCTTGTGCAGGTCCTGAACCATCAACACCACGAATGGCAGGTAACGCATTACTATTCCCGTTATCAACAATATTAGGAGTCATTTGTAGTAATGTGTTCACATCTGCATTTGGTATAGCTTCTATTTTTTTCGCATCATAGACTGTGACACTGGAGCCTGTGTCATAGATAGATTTATTCAGTTTTTCACCCGTCACAATTAATACATCCACTTTTTCATCGTGTTTTTTGTTATCTTGTGACGTTGATGTTTTTTCTATTTCTTGTGCATTTACATTAGGAACGACAATACATAAAGTGCCTAACAAAGCTGTTTGCACAAGTGTTGTTATTGTCGCTTTTTTAGCGTGTAGAGTAAGAACTGTAGACATAAGTCTATACCTTTCATGCCATAGAGCATGCCATTAGACGATTTATAAAATACCCTCATTACATCCCAAATGTTTAATTAGTCTTTTTGGCGACCATCTCATGACTCATCCTTAAGTTAGTAAATATTTACTTCCTTTATTATTATTTTAAGTTCTCTGTTTTCTTGTCAGTAACCACAGCAAATAAAGCCCACCAATAACCCCCGTCATTAAACCAACAGGCATCGTAATATTGATGGGTAGGTTTTGTGATAACACATCAGCAGAAAGTAAAAGGAGTGATCCCATTAACGCAGAGCCTACAATGGGTAGTTTTCCTGACTGGCTTAATCTGATCACTAATTGAGGTGCAGCGAGTGCAACAAAGGCAATTGGCCCAGCGCTGGCTGTTGCTAATGAGGCAAGTAATACGGCACTAAAAATCATCACCCATCTTACTCTACCCACATGGACACCCAATTGCTGTGCCATGTCATCTCCCATTTCCATTAACGTTAATGACTTAGCATAAAAAAGGATAAGTGGAACAAGGATCAGTAAACCAATAAAAGTAGGATAAACGTGTTGCCAAGTACGCGCATTTAGCGAACCTGCAAGCCAGAGATTAGCCATAATGGCATTATCAATATTGCCCTTTACCAACAATAAACCATTAAAGGCATGTAAAATGGCACCGATGCCAATACCGACTAAAATCATGGTGTAACCAGACATAACACCATTTTTTAATGACAGCAGATAAACAATTAACGCTGTTGCCATACCACCTATTAACGTAGAAATAGCGATATCCACAACCGTGCCATTAAAAATAATGATTTGAAGTAATGCCCCCGTTGCTGCACCTGTTGTAAAACCAATAACATCCGGTGAACCCAAAACATTACGAGAAATCGACTGGAAAATAGCGCCTGAAATACCTAATGTAGCCCCAACGCCCATTGCGGTAAGTAGACGAGGTAAGCGAATATCCATTACGATTTTCTCTTTGATGCCACCTTCTGATTGCCCAACAACAATATCTATCAATGTAGAAAATTCGATGGGAAACTTACCTGTTGTTAAGGCTAAAAAAGCGAGAGAAATCATCAATAAAAACAAAATAAAGGCGATGATGATATCTTTTAGAGAGAAGATCCAAGACCATGTACCCAATTGGCAGATAATCTCATTATTTTTAGGTTTCATAATGTAATGATCCGCCAACGTTTAACGAGATAGATAAAGAAAGGTCCACCAATCAGTGAGATCATAATACCGACGCTAATTTCCCCTGGTGTACCGATTAACCGCCCTAAGCAGTCTGCGACTAACATCACTAATGCACCAATCAACATCGACATCGGTAAGATACGTCGATATTCAGCGCCGGCTAAACGACGAGCAAAATGAGGAGCGGTTAACCCTAAAAAGCTAATAGGTCCAACCGCTGCAGTTGCACTTCCTGCAAGAAGTACGATGGCAAAAGCTGATAACAACCAAACTCGTTTTTGATTAGCTCCCAACGCATGGCTAATATCATCACCTAAAGTCACGATATCTAATGAACGAGTAAGTGAATAAGCAATCACACTTCCAATCACCACCAATACAGTAATTGGATACAACACATCGAAGCTACGTCCTTGCAATGAACCCACAACCCAATGGCGGAATTGATCGAAAACACGTTCATCACTATTTACCGTAACAAGCTGTGTGATAGCGAGTAAAACTACTGAGAGAGCAACACCTGCAAGCACCATTCTTACAGGATTAAGCCCATGCCTTATCCCACCAAGAAGATAAACACCAATACCTGCGAAGAAAGCCCCTAATAAACCAAACCACATGTAAATAGTGACATCAGTGATCCCCGTTAGCGCAATTAAAGAGACAATCGCAACCATGGCTCCGGCATTAATGCCAAACAAACCGGGATCAGCAAGTGGGTTGCGTGTCAGAGCTTGCATTAATGTTCCAGCTCCACCTAATGCGACGCCAATAACTATCGCTAATAATGTGCGAGGAAAACGTAGATAGCGCACTAATAAGTGCTCACTATTTGTCGTATCAAAATCGATAAAAGCCTGCCATGTCGTGTACATAGAAACATGTCGGCTGCCTACAAATAAGCTTAATAGTGCAAAAGAGAACAAGAGGAAAATAGCGCCTCTTATTCCCCATTTTATGTTGTGGTGAGAAGTAAACATACGTTATTGCTTATGTTTACTAAAACGCGCGACCATCTCATTGATAATTTCTTGCGCGCTGTAATAATCAATACGAAATGAATTTGCGCCTAAACCATAAACCTGCTTATTTTTTATAGAAGGTAAATTGGCAAGAATAGGATCAGCCATAAATACATCGGCTTCTTTAGCGGTTCCACTTAATAGAAACGTTGTGGGTGCGGTGAGTTGTGTTAAATGCTCATATTGAGCCCACACAAAATCTGAAACGGGTTTATCTTTCGGTTGCCAAGCGAGATCTGCGCTTTCAATGGTAAAACCGAGTTGTTGTAATAATACGGCGTGAGGGCTGGTGGTTAGCGAAACAGGGTTAACAGTACCAGCACCAAAATAAGAGATAATATTGACCTGACCTTCTGGTAGTTGTAGCGCATCTTTCCCCTCTTTTACTATATTTGCAAAACGCTGTAATAGTGTATCTGTCTCTTTTTCTTGTCCCGTGGCTTGTGCTAATTGTAAAGCCAGGCTTTCCCAACTCTGTTTGCCGTAATCTAAAACAATGGTAGGCGCGATTTGTTTAAATTGCTCAACTTGAGGATAAACCGTATCTCCCCCATTTACGGAAACAACGATTAAATCAGGTGCATAAAGATAAGCCATCTCTAATGAAACACTGCCCGCAGACCACAGTTTTTCAACATTTCTCTCTTTTGCTACTTTATCCCATTGGGCAAAAAACAGACCATTGGCTGCCGTTGAACTTGCAACCACAGGAGCTTGCATTGCAAGAAGCGTTCCGGTGATAGAAACCGATGCAGATAAAATACGTTGTGGTTTCGCTTTAATTTCGGTTTTAGTGCCATCAACACTTGTAAAAGTACGAGGCCAAGATTGGCTATCAGCGCCAACATCAAAAGCATTTGCTGTATTAACAATAAAAGAAAAAAGAAAAAGACAGGCAATAGAGACAACGGATTTAAACATGACCACTTTCCAAGTAAATAATCTTTACTTTAAATAATAAACGTAATTATTAATGTTAATCATAATCAATATCATTAACAACATGGATTTGTGGGGTTGTGATAGGAAAAATGAGAATGAGCGCACAAAAAACACTTTATATAGTGTTATCACCAAATTAAAAAACACGGATTAAGACAGATAATAAATTTTATCTCTCTCTTTCTAAACATCATCATACCTTAATGAAATGAGAGTTAAGAACCTAATCATACCTGCTAAATGAAATACGTTTAATTTACCATAACCCAATGATAATAAATGAAATTGTTAATATATAAAATTTGATGCAAAAAGGAGAGGACAACAACACAAGAAAGGAAATAAAGATGAGTTCAACACAATCAACAGACTACAATATTATCGTGATGTCCGATCCTCAGCTTTGGAGACTAAACATAGATAATAATGATCCTAATGATGATCAATCCCGTTGGGGATCAACGATAAAAAAAATAAGGGACAATATTCAATTATTACACCGTAAAAATGGAATTAGTTTTTAAATAAGGAGCTTCATTATGCATTTTAATCCGTTAAAAATACTAATTAGCCCATCATCATTACCAGCAACCACACCATTAATCAGTATTAATTATCAAGATCTCAAAAATGGCATGCTAGATATGATAAATCGCAACGATAATACATTGCCAACGATTGTTGATAGATTTAATGAGCAAGATCCGTTAAATGCTCCAATGGTTGTAGGTCAAACTGTGATGGGACATATGATTGGTTTAGTGCCTGTTGCCAGTGATGTTTTATCAAAAATCACCGCTGCACTCTTTGGTCTAATGAACAAAAATATGAAAAATGAATCATCAGCTAAGCAAATTATCGAACATATCTCTCATATTATTGATAATAAAATCGCTGAGAATGACGTTGCGACAATCAAATTCACCACAGAGGTAATATCTAACGCTTATCAGTTATTTTCTGATTCATTTGCTCGTTATCTTGATCTCACAATGAATTATTCGACTCAACAAAAAAAAGGTTTACAGGAACAAATACTCAACCATTTTGATGCTGTTATTGCTATCATCGTTTCTCAACAATCCTTAGTATTAAATTTAGCGCAATCCGCGGGATTACCTTTTTATTGTCACTGTTGCGCCCTTTTTATTGCGGCACATTGCGATATCTTAACGAATAGAGATAAACTTGAATTAGAAGACGACTACTTTAAAAGTAATTTAAAAAACCTAAGAGACAGTATCGATAAATTCAATACGGCTATTCATTCTGCAATTTATAAACAAACGGCTAATGTATTTCAAGATGACTATAATAAATGTAATACTTTTTTATCAGGTCTTTATACCTCTGGCCTTTCTTATTATCAATCTTGGGTCAAGCACAGTTTTGAAATTGAATTTAATACACCATTATTTCATTGGAATAGTTTAGAGCTTTATGGGAATGATTATAGTCACTATCCCAATCTGAATTATTACGATACCTATTTCGCTATTGGCAAAGATATTTTACATAGAACATCTATGTTGCAAAGTATGGAAGCTTATTCTCATGCTAATACCATTATTCGTATTAAACACAATTATTTAAGTATTGAAAAAGTAAAAGATAGTTATCAATATGAAGGTTGTTATGGTGTAACCGGTGATAAAAATGATGAATTAAAAACAGAAATCTTTTTTACGCCAGATAGTAGTAAGTCATATTTATCGCCTGATCAAATTTTCCCTTCTGTACGTTATATTTCTAATGCCCTTGAGGGTAAATTAGACTATATGGTGCTTGATGATGTAAATAATGGTCATTTTATCATTGGAGCAGGTAATCGATATTATAAATACTATATGAATATTCCCGGTTACTGTTTTAATGGTATAAATCTTTATTTAAGCAACCATAATGATGAACAATGCAATACTAAATCAGACCCTCGGCTAATAGAATCTGCGCCTATATTCCGTTTTTATGACGGTTATGCTTCTCTTACGCTAGAAACTAAAAACCACTTACCGATACCACAAAAAAGCTATGAATTGGATTTAAATCATGGGTTTGATACGCAATTAAGTAAAGCTCTATTTGGTTATAGTGATATGCTGGTGGGTAAAAACTGTATTTTGCTAAATAAAGAAGCCTATTTTTGCTTACCATCAGAAGAAACGATTGGAAAAACAGATAATACACAAAAAATGAAGGTGTTATTACAGTGCGCTGCTGAAAGTGAACAAACACTTTTAATTTCAGTAAGAACCGGTGATGCCATTAGCGGTGCTTTAATTGCTTCAAATGCCTTTTCTCTTGGCCTAAATCAGAACAATATCGTTTATAAAATAACACCTTTACTTAATCATCCAATTACAAGAAATAAAGCTTATTTTCGTACCTATCAGCTTGAACTAGAATATTTATTTCCCCGTGAAAATGAATCAAATCTCTATTTTCATTTGCACTTTTCTAATCCCAATACAGTATTAGCCGATATGACGGTGCTGTTCTAATAATTAACTCTGATAAAAACACCTAAATTGCCATTGTGCTTTAGGTGTTTTATCTATCCTATTAATTTAGTTGAAAATCTAATGAAACAACTAAAGGATTTAATAGGCTTTCGGGTTTAGGGCCGATGGGTTTTACGCGTTTAACCGCAGCAATAGCCGCATTATCAAGAGAAGAAATACCAGAAGTACTTTCTATCTCAATCCTTGAAACCGCACCCTCTGATGTTAGTGAAAAACTCACCACTACCTGACCTTCATGTTGCATACGACGTGCTTGTGAAGGATAACGTTTATGACGTTCTATTTCTCGACGCAGTGAACTAATATAGTGATTATCCGATTCACCTTGCCCTATTCCATTTTCACTTAATGCATGACTTCTTCCTGCTAACGAGCTTGCAGTATGTTGCGTTAAGCTTTCTGCCGATGCTTCGGATGTCATTTGCGCTATTTGGCTTTCTAAATCAGTCTGTTTTAACGGCTCTACTTTTTCTTGTGCTACTGGCTTTTTCACTGGTGTGATTGGTTTTATGGGTATAGGTTTTTCTTTGGGTTTTTCAGGTATTTTCTTGGGTGCTTCAACAAACTCTCCTTTTTCGGCACTTGGTAAAACAACGGGCGTTTCTTGAGGTTCCGTTTCCACTAAAGCCTCTGGTACGACTGTCGATTGTTGGGGAGGTGAAAATACCACTTGGTAAACGGATAATGTATTTTCTTGTTGCTGATGAATATGGTGCGCACTTTCTGTCATAGAAAGTGAACGTAACACCCAACTTAATATGGTGATATAAACTAACGATATCCCTATTAACCAATAATAAATATTAAGCGGATGCCTGACAGAAAGTGCCAACATAAATAAAAGCTCCTTACTCTCTTTTAATTAAAATTGTGCAGTAACACCTAATCGGAACGTTCTTCCCGGTGCGGGCATACCTGATCGCGTTAATGGATCAATGTAATATTCGTTTAATAAATTACTGCCCGTTATTTCAAAAGATAAATTAGGGCTATATTGATAGTTAATATAGGCATCAACGGTAAAGACTTTTGCCCAACGCATCGGGTTATTATTTCTGCCATACATTAAATCAGGGAGTTTTTCCTTTAACCATTTTTCATCTTTATTTTCTACTTCTGATGAATAGAGCCAACGGCTACCTATTTCTAATTTATTATCTAACCAACGAGTACCTAAATGTAAATTAACTGAATATTTAGGCTGAATAGAGGTACGTAAAAAACCACCAGGGTAGCCCCCCGTCATACACTGTTTTATGTGAAAAAATCCTGATGGGTCTAAAATATTAAAGGCATTTTTATCACATACTTTATTTTTATGACTATAAACAAGAGCGGTATCCATAAAGATAAAACCGTTATCAAAACGTGCTTGAACTTCCAGCCCTTCTAATATCTGTTTCTCAAATTGCCTTATTTGCCAAGAACTATCTCTATCAAACACATTTTCAATATTGGTATGAAAATAATTTATTTTAATATCAGCATGGCGCTCTATATTAAGCCAATCGGTAAAATCAAACACAACACCAAACTCTGTACTTTTGGCTCGTTCTGGTTTTAATTTAAAACCATAATAGCGGGCTTTAGAGCCTGAAAATCCGCTAGTATCTTCAAATAAATTAGGTAAACGCAGTTGCTCAGTATAGCGTCCATAAAAACGCAATATATCGTTGGCATACACCGTTGCAGAAACCAAGGGTGAAAATGCACCATGTTGATAACTTGGCTCTGGTGCAAAAACATCTTGATCATCTTCTAAATAAATAGGGATTGGATTTGTCACACCCATTTCATATTTATTAACTAATTTACCTGTAATTGGATCAGGCACTTTTTCATTTCTATCAAGATAGCCATTTAATAGGATATTTTTACTTTTGAGTAACTCTCCATGTTCATTATAAATCAAGGCAGTATATTCTGTTTTCATAGGTATAACATTTAATGATTTTCTTTGGACATTACCTTGCTCATCACGCATATAATCATCAGTCCTCATCTCTAACACTACTTTCATAACATAATGATTATTAATCTTTTCTCTTATTTCTGGTGATAAATTTTCATATTCCGGATAAACAAATGTAGACCGCAAAATATTTTGTATTTTTTCAAAGAATTCTGGTTTATTTCTATTTTTTTTTAATTCTTCAGGTAACGTCTCCACATCAATCCAGTGAATTGCTCTATATAATAAATACTCCTCCGCAGTTAATGTACGTCTATAAGGAATAATATGTCCTCTTATTGAATAGGATTTTTCATAACCTTCTACTTTATTACGTCGTTTATTATTTAAAAAAGTATCTGTTAAATGATAATAATGATATTTGCCACCGGCAGTAATGGCTAACCAAGAAAGCGGTTTCCAATCAGTGGAAAGGGCTAAATTGACTTCATGGCGTTGCCCGCCACGTCCAGCGGTAACAAAATCAAGCCCCTCAGGTACATCAATTTCATCGCTATTTAATTTTTCAAATTGATAATTACTAGAAAATGAAATAGAAAATTGGGGTGATAATTTAAATATTGAAGATAAATCAATACCATAACGATTATTTTTTTGGTAAAGAGAAGCGGTATCAATAAAATGAGTATTTGTTTTTAAATCCCATTGTGATGCATCAAAAAATCTGTTGTCATAATCAACCTGCATAGGTCTTCTTGGCTCGCCACCACGAGTATTGGTATGACCTGAGGTTAAATTACCCCATAACCGTAACAGTAAATCAGTTTTCTTATCTTCTGGCTTCCACTGATAAGTTAATATTCCCGCCTGTTGATTAATCGTTGCTAATGGCCATTGAGTCACTAAGTTTTTTTCGTAACGCGCCCACTCTAATCGTAATGGCATAATATCGCCAAACAGTAAATCAGTGTATCGGTAATTAATAGAAAAACGGTGTGCTGATTCGGGGAATAATGTCCCTTTGACTAAAAAAGAACGATTACGACTAGAGGTATTCGGTACTTCATTACCGGGGCGATAAATATGGGCAATAAAAGGGACATAAGGTGTTAACCTTACTTTATAATCATTCGAATGAATAGATTTCATATTATCTGTTTCTAGATAAGCTTTTGTATTTTTTTTACCCGCTAAGTAATTTCCTTTTTCTCGCAATGCATAGGCAAATAATAAATTAAACTTTTCTTTTTCAAACCCAACGCCTAAACGAAATGAATGATCATGAAAACTCCAATCTTTATTTTTTTGAGGTGTAATTTCTAAAGCGGGATCAATTATTTTTATTCCCTCATGATAAAAGTGAGAATAACTGCGGTAATCTCCTAGCATATCTAAATAAACTTCTTTATATCGTGTAGAGTTATTACTAATATCCCCTTTAAAGTTAATCCCAAAAGAGTCACCAATAGGCACAATATCTCGAATATCTAAAGTTTTTACTGCGATACCGCCACCGATACCTGTTTTCATATCCGGAGTTAATGAAGGACCTTTTTCAATATAGATACTACTAATCAAATTAGAATCAATATAGTTACGATTAGATGCCCCACTGTAACCACGATAAACGGTAATTGCCTGCTCTGTTCCATCCACAGTAACAGGAATTCGTCCTTGCCCTTGAACACCCCGAATATTCGGATCAAGTGCTCCACCATTACGTGCTTCACCACTATAAACACCAATCGCACTTTTTAGTAAGTCCGCTGGTGATACCCCCTGATAACGCTCTAATAGCTCTTTACCTAAATAAACATTAGAGACATCTTTCTCATAAACTTGAGCATAACCTTGTTTATCTTTTTCTTTATTATCTGAAACCTGAATATGACCAAGATCGGTTTTATCTTCTTTGGCTTGCAGATAAAAACAAGGAGAAAATAGCGATAGAGAAACGAAGATTGAAACAATTTTCCGCTTTCTAAAAAGCATTATATGCATTGTTTTACCTATTTAATTGATAAAGAAAGTAACTTATTTAATTAAAATTGTTTTTCTAATTTAAATAACACTTCATGTTGCTGATATTGATATAACCAATCCACATTGCTTAATCTTCGGGTATAACGTAACTCTATTGCGGGGTAAAACCCTAAAATAAAGGGTGATTTATTTTTAATATTGGTAGTAAAAACAAAGCTATTGTCTTTTCTTCTCTTTTTTAAAAAAGGATTATAGTTATTAAAATATTTAAATTGATACTGTAAAAAAAGAGATATATTCCAATTTTCTAACAATGGATAATAAACGCCAGTTTTTATACCATATAGCTGATAATTTAATAAAGTGTTTTTTTTACGTTCTAATTGATAATTTAATTGATTAACTAAATGCACTCGATTATTTAAATAATAGTTATGATTAGTACTATAACTAAGTCGCTGACTATTTAGATTATTTAGCGCCTTTTGATATTTCTTTATTTTATAATCAAAACTTAAATTAATAGTTTGCTTTTTATTAAAAAAATAAAAAAATTGTGTTTCACTACCCCATGCTTGATATTCATATTGATCTTGTGATTTTTTTAATTCGTAATAAGGTGTTATTAACCATTGGTATTGAGGTTTTTGATAGCGATAACCCAGTTGGGTATATAATGCCAAAAAATTAGCGCTACGATGAGAGTGATAATCTATATATCGTACATAATTATAAGAAGAAAAAGTATGGTGAGAATAAATGATAAAAGGCTGATAAAAAGAAAAATAATGAGTAAGACCTGTTGATGCGATAGGTTTTGCACCTCTTAGCGTTATTTTTCTTTGAGTGGATTGTGAGACAGTTTTATCAGGTAAATCAGGTACATGGTTAATATTATCATCATAAAAGAAGCTAAGTTGATAAAAACGTTGCCCTTGAAAATAAGATGCTAACTTAACCTTATAAAATGCAATGGATTGGATAATATCTTTAGGTAAATCAATCATATTACTCAATTGATTAAGTTGCTGCTGTGCTTTTTTATATTCTCGCAAATGAAAATAAAGTTGAATTAACCCTGTTTGTGCTGGGATAAAATCGGCTTTTTGCTTAAGTTGCTGCTGATAATAAAATTCAGCATTTAAAAAATCGCCTCTGTTTTGAGCCAGTAACGCCTTTGCATAATTGACAAGTAATACTTCATATTGAGGCTGTTGTTGATAATAAAGCAATAATTGTTCGGCTTTTTGCCACTGCTGTTGTTGCAAATAGTGGTAAAGTTGCTGACCAATTTCCGCGACACTTCTTTTATTAAATTGATCACGCAATAATTTATCATTATTTTCTATCGCCATACTATTAAATGATAAAAAAATAAGTAGTAAAGCCAATAACCTTCTTATGAAAGGTCGATAATAATTCATGGTATATCCTTATAATAAAAACTGACCTATTCCTTAAGATCGGTTTATTTTTGATAAAAAAAAACAGATAACCCTATACCTGATTATCTGTTGCTAACATTTAGCTTAATGACCACTAATACCACTTTTTAAAGAATTAACCGATTGTATTACCAAACAAATTTATAATATTATTTTTGAAAAAATTAAGAAGCATCCGTGCTTGCTGTTATTTCTTCACTTTCACTGCTATTTTTCGCACCACCAAAACCAATATCTTTTGTGTGATCCGAACTGAACACCACAACACCCGCTAACACTTCAGCACTCTCGCCAAAAAAGGCTCCTTCAACAACCCCTGATGTTGAGCCTTCTTTCGCATCTGCAGAAAACGTCACTTGGTTATTTGCGGTATAAAGATTTCCATTTTCTAACTCAACCGTACGTTCGCTATTCGCCAATGAACCGTCAATTTTCTTTTGTGAGAAATCAACATCAAACGAACCTGAAAGTAAGTTACTACCACTGTATTGGCTAATACCCGTTATCGTATAAGTGGCACTATCTGTCGGTAATGTGGTTGTGACGTCTTTACCAACATAATAGGTTTGATGTGTCGCATCCGTTACTGATGTTGTTTTTGCCCAGTCACCAAAATAGACATTGGCATCCGTAATTTTAGCGAAATGAAAAACCCCCATATCTCTATGAGCATTATTAGTTTGAATAGTATGAATACCATTACTATCAGCAACACCTCTCGCTAAAGAAGCAAAACCAATTTTTTTCCCACCTCCTATGCCGCTAATACCAACACCAGGTTCTCCAGCCACTGTTTTATGAGGACCATATTGTATTGCATCCGTCGGACCTACACTCATGGTAGTTAAAGGACCGCTTTGATTAAAATGAATTTCAGCTTGTACAGTATGCGTACCCATTAATATAAATAATGCACAAGATAATTTATTAACATTTTTCATAATAATTTCCATATCATTAATTTGAGGGTGTGGCTACTTATTATAAATAATAAGTAGCCACCTACAGAGGTATTACTATTTTATCTTTACAGCTTCACTTTCGAATATAAAGCTCGCTGTTTCTGGCGTAGGTAATATTAAATAAATCTCTTTTGTTGTAAATAACAGATTTTAATTAAAAAGATTTTAATTAACCTTACTTATATTATGAGAATTAAATTAATTAAATGATTTAACTTAATTTTTTATTTAAACACATAAAAAAACAAAGAATATTTTATGTTTATTTTTGTGAACAAACTCGCAATTATTTATCTTTATTCGTTTTAAAACTAATTAATATTTATTAGGTGTCTTAGCTTTATTATAAGCTATATTTTAAAAATATAATCATTGCCAAAATTAAAGTCTTTTTTCATTCACTATATTTTATTTATTTCCTCAGGAATTATTTTTATAAAAATATCACGATCTTTATTCTGAATATTATTATTCCAAATAACACCTATTTCCCATTGTGTATACAAACCTGACAGTGGCAATAAAGTGACTTTTTGTTTATCACAAATAAGTTCTGCATTTTTA
The DNA here is from genome assembly GCA_023454395.1 of Pseudomonadota bacterium. Classification (GTDB taxonomy): domain Bacteria; phylum Pseudomonadota; class Gammaproteobacteria; order Enterobacterales; family Enterobacteriaceae; genus Proteus; species Proteus appendicitidis. The sequence goes on along the minus strand of JAEYFY010000402.1, from coordinate 3,558 downwards.
GGTACCAATGCCATTCCTAATCCAGCAGAAACTAACGCTAACTGTGTTTGAATATCTTGTGATTGCTGCAATACACGAGGTTTGATTTGATGATGCAGCAAAAAATCATCGATTTGTTGATGCAGTTTTTTTCCCCTTTCAGGAACCAACTGAATAAGCCCAAGCGTATTAAAGTAGTGTAATGGATCATCATCAGTTTCTAACACCTTAATAGTTTGCGTGGGAATTGCTAACATTAATCGCTCTTGTACTAATGAAATACCCTTTAGTGGCGCTGTGACAGGTAAACGTGAAAACGCAAAATCAAGCTCCCCTAAAAGTAATTTATCTTCCATTGTGTTAGAAGGCATATCATCAATATGCACGGTAATATCAGGGTGAGCGTGATTAATTTTTGCCAATAATGGTGTAATAAAATTTAATGAGGACAAACCAAATCCTGCATAAAGCTCTGCTTTTTGAGGTTCACTTAATTGACGTGCCTGTTTTTCTAATACTCGGGCTTCTGTTAAAACTGCTTGAGATTGACTCAGTAAATACTGTCCTTCAGGCGTTAATTTTGCTCCTTGACGTCCTCGTTGAAAAAGAGTGACACCTAATTGAGATTCCAGCGTTTTTATCTGTTTAGTGAGTGCTGGTTGACTAATACAAAGCCTTGATGAGGCTTCACCAAAATGTTCTGTTTCCGCTAAAACAACAAAAGCATTCAATAAACGGGTATCCATGATTAATTATTAATCCTATTTCACTCTTCCTTTTTATTATTCTAACATAGAATAAATAAATAAAATTAATAACCACCAAAAATGCATTAATAAGCACTTATTCTTTATGTTTGATAACATTTTGGAATGAAATGAGATAACAGCTAGAAATAACAGGGTTATACACCTCTGTTTCACGGAACAAATACCTTATTTATTGGCATAATAATGGCAATAAAGGAGTGTTTATGTCTGCTAAGTCCCTATTTATAGTTATTTCATTATTAGGATCATCTGTTTCCTGTTTGGCAGGAGATGGCTTAGTGGATAGAACATGGACAGCTTCAGGATTAAATACACAAAGTTATCGACAAGCATTAAGGCAACCGACCGCAACCTCTCGATATACTCTTTTTAATATCACGCCAGATATGCCTGTTCCGGGTGGTGCAAGCCATTCTGATCCTCAAGGTATCCGTTATATTGCCATGAAGTATGGTCCTTATGGTCAGCCTGAACACTATAAAACCTACCAAATTATGTTTTCTCACTATTCAAATAGTAGTACGAAGAAAATTCGCTATTTAGGGGAGTTATATACTGTTGTCGGTGATATCTATTTAATTGATCCTTTTGCAACAGCCAATGAGTGGCAACGTGGTCGTAGCCAAATTGTTGAAGAGTACTATGAGATATTAGATGCGCACGGAAATAGAACAGGCAAAGGGTTACGCTTTAATAATTGGGATAAACCAATTCATATAACCAAATGGTCATCAAATTAATATATTCTTAATCAATATTCCTTTTTGTTAACTCTCTCTTAATGTCATCATTTTTCTTTTTATTAAAATAAGCACTTTAAATATTAACCTACATTAATGCTTTCTAAGTTTATATAAATAAAAAATATAAGCATATCAATAACTGACATTATTCTCTTAATTTCTATTTAATTTACTTGTTTCTTTAGATAGAAGTTTAATCCACAGAAAAGTTAGTTTTTATTTCACTTATCTATTTAAAATAATCATTAGCTTATGAAAATCATAGAATATTATTTCAAACAATTTCGAACTATCGCATTGCCTGATCGAATCTATTTAAAGAATAAATTTATTCGTAACTTAGGTTATCAACCCAACTTTAAGATACCGACATCACTTAATGAAAAAATCAATGCACGTATGCTATTCGATAGAAATCCAATTTATACGCGCTTAGCAGATAAAATCAAAGTAAGAGAGTATGTCATCGAAAGGATTGGTCCGCACTATCTGGTTCCTATCATTAATACCTATTCTCATCCTGATGAAATCGATATCACTCAACTTCCTTCACGTTTTGTACTCAAATGTAATCACGATAGTGGTAGTACAATTATCTGCCTTGATAAAGCAACTTTTGATTTTGAAAAAGCAAAGCAAAAGCTTCAATTTCATTTAAAACGTAATCTCTATCCTGTCACTCGTGAATGGCATTATAAAAACATCAAAGCTCAAATTATCTGTGAAGAATATATTGATTTATTTGATACACAAAATCCAATGATACCAACGACTTGTCGTCTTCACTGCTTTAATGGTCAGCCTCATTATGCTGAAATTGATATTTCTGATACCAAAGGGAATGAGTATATAAATGTGTACGATACAAATTGGCAGTTACAACCCATCACATTAGAAGATCCCAACACACCAGAACTTGTTGAAAAACCAACTCAATTTGAAAATATGTTGCAATTAGCCGCTAAAATGGCAAATGGCTTTAATTATTGTCGAGTTGACTTTTTAATGTCTGAAAATAGGCTTATCTTTAGCGAAATGACTTTTACCCCAAATGCAGGACGTATCCCTATCAAACCTAAAGAGTGGGATTACAAATTAGGGGCATTGTGGCCATAAAAGAGAAAATTAAATAGGTGTAAATTGTTACATAAAACGATTTACGCCTATTTTTAAAAATTTCATTTGATTTAGTCAATCTGTCAGTCGTTGTGGATGCGTAAATACCGTCGCTCTTCCGCGACGACAAAAACCCACCAGCGTAACATTGTATTTATTAGCAACTTCAACCGCTAAAGAGGTTGCAGCAGAAACGGCAAATAAAATTTCAGCACCACACATGGCCGCTTTTTGTACCATTTCATAGCTTGCTCGGCTTGAAACTAATACCGCGCCTTCATGCCACTTTTCTTGTGCTTTCATACCTAAAAGCTTATCAAGCGCAACATGACGACCGACGTCTTCACATCCTCCTTGCATTTCACCTTCTGGCGACAACCAAACAGCAGCATGTGTACAACCCGTTAGCTCACCGATTTCTTGAACGGTTGTCATTTGCTCTAAAGCTTTATCAAGATTTGAAAGTGAAAATGTTTGTGTAAAAGGTAACGGTGTAATAGGTCGGAAAATCTCTTCTAGTTGTTCAGTTCCACAAATACCACAGCCAGTACGGCCAGTCATATTGCGACGTCGCTCTTTTAATCCCATAAAGCGGCGACTTGATAATTCAACTTGAACTTCAATGCCTCCGTTACAACTTTCTACAATTTCGATACTGCGAATTTCATTCGCAGATTCTATAATGCCCTCGGATAAAGAAAACCCGACAGCGAACAACTCTAAATTTTTAGGGCTTGCCATCATAACAACGTGAGAAATTCCGTTGTACACTAATGCAACAGGAACTTCGAGTGCAATATAATCGTCTTCTTGTCTGTTAAGAGATCCTTTGTGTTGCACAATTGTTTGATCTACGCCAATGATTACACGTTTAGTTAACAATTTTGTCGATTTTGTTTCATCCATAAGATGAATTCCTAAATTTATTAATACATAATAACAATACGGGT
>JAEYFY010000392.1 GCA_023454395.1 Pseudomonadota bacterium | reverse complement strand
TCATTACTTAATATGAGGCGCTTTTTTCTTGCTTCCCTATCCCTGCTCAAGTAGCCTTAAGTATTATGAAAGTCATTCGTTATTTGCGTCATTAAGGCAAGGACATGCTAAAACGCCTCATTTATCTTTTTCTCACACTTTTTATTCTACTGGCTGTCACCTTGATTGCCTGTGATCGCTGGATCGGGTGGAAAACTAATCCTTATATATTTGAAGACGTAGATACATTACCCGCTAAAAAAGTGGGCATGGTGTTAGGAACATCAAAGTACTATACCAGCGGTTATATCAATCAGTTTTATCAATACCGCATCCAAGGCGCTGTAAATGCTTATAATAGCGGCAAAATTCAGTATTTATTGCTCAGCGGCGATAATGCAAAACACAGCTATAATGAGCCAAATACGATGCGTAAAGATCTCATTAAAGCGGGCATTCCTGCCTCTCGTATTGTGATGGATTTTGCCGGTTTCAGAACACTTGACTCAGTAGTGCGAACAAAAGAGGTATTTGGTACAGATGGATTTACCATTATTACTCAGCGTTTTCACTGTGAGCGAGCTGTTTTTATCGCATTAGAAAAAGGCATTGATGCGCAATGCTTTGCGGTTGCATCCCCTAAAAGTATGTTTAAAGTACGCGTACGCGAAGTATTTGCCAGAGCTGGTGCAATGATTGATGTTTATATTCTAAACCGCGAACCCCGCTTTTTAGGGCCGCCAGAAACTATTCCCGCAATACAATCTATTCCTGAAGGCATTAAAGGTTATCCTGCGGTTTCACCAGAGGAAGTCGAATCACTTCCTCTGAATGAAAATAATCATGAAAAAAGCTAAAAGAATTGCGCTAATTTTGAGGCTGATTTACGCCAGATCCACTCTATTGGCCCTTGTGGAAAATAACGTAACCAAATCACAGCAAAAGCAATATTGATTGCCCAAATAACAGCAACAAAAGGCATCAATTCAGGTAAAGTAAATTGATTAAATAGACCCATACGCTGAAATAAATAAATACCGATAACACTTTGCATTAAATAGGTCGTTAACGCCATTTTGCCAACACAACGTAAAGCATAGGCAAAATAAGAGTGTTGAATAATATTCCAACTCCAATAAAACAGCGCAATATACCCCAAACTTTGCATCACTTGGATCAACATAGTTAAAGGTTGTGCAAAAATAGCCGCCCAGCGGTAATCCCAATCAAGGTAATAATCCACCAGCACAATAACCGTTTGTACGCTTAAACTGATTGTGAGGAAATAAAGTGCCACACGACCATAATGAGCGCGACTATATTTCTGTTGCAACCAACCTGATGCCATTAATGCAGAACCCATTAACATCGCACCAAACAAAAACCAACTGTATTGACGGACTAGATTAAAAACAAAAAGACTTAGCTCATTTAAACGATAATAAACACTATTTAAATAAGGTCCTGTTTTCCAATCTGATTCAGCCAATTGAGAGTATGGCGTGCTATACCAAACGGTATCAATAAAATCACGATAATAGTAAAACAGCGCACCTAAAATCAGTGCGCCACAAAAATAGAGTATCGCTCCCAATATAAATTGGTGCTTTGTCGCGATTGATTTGATAAACGCAAAAACAAACAAACCACATATACTATATGGAAATAAAATATCCCCTTCCCAAATAAATAATGTGTGAATAACACCAATTAATGCCAGTACAACTAATCGCGATAAATTAAAACGTGTTCCTTTATACAAAAGGAGATAAAGCGTACCACCAAATAACAGCGCAAAAATAAAGAGGAATTTTCCTTGAGCAAACAGATTTAATGCCATCCATGTTATACGATCACCAAAAGAGGCTTCTCCCGAATGTAACGGATTAAATGAAGCCACTCTTAATAATGCAAAACCTGAAATATTGAGCAATAAAATGCCAAGGATCGCCATTCCTCTCAACGCATCGAGTGCTTCGATACGTTGATGAGACGATTCATTCATTTTTATTTAAAATCTCAAAGATGACGAACAGCGCGGAGAAACTCCTGGCGCGTATTTTGACTAGATTTAAATAATCCACCTAATGAAGTTGTTGTTGTTGCACTCGTTGCATCACGAATACCACGAGCTTTAACACAATAGTGAACCGCATCAATAGAAACAGCCACATTTTTTGTGCCGAGTAACGTTTGTAATGCGATAAGGATTTGCTGTGTTAAGCGTTCTTGTACTTGAGGACGCTGAGCAAAGAATTGCACAATTCGATTAATTTTAGATAACCCAATCACTTTATCTTTCGGGATATAAGCCACAATTGCTTTACCATCAATAGTGACAAAGTGATGTTCGCAAGTGCTTGTTAATGTGATATCTCGTACTGTCACCATTTCATCAACTTGCATTTTATTTTCAATTAGCGTGATTTTTGGGAAGTTGTGGTAATCCAGCCCTGAGAAAATTTCATCAACATACATTTTAGCGATACGACGAGGCGTTTCAGCTAAACTATCGTCGCTTAAATCTAGATTTAACAGCTTCATCACTTCTGTCATATGATGTTCAATTTGCTGTTTGCTCTCACTTGGAGAGAGTTGTGGTTCACGAAGAGGCGTTTCCAAACCGCGTTCAACTAACGCAGCGTGCACCCATTGCGCCTCTTTACTTAATGATGACATTGGACTCTCCGATAAACACATTAATTAAGTAGCTGTTATCGCACTTAGCAACAACAACCTACACTTTAGATGACCTCAATCACATTATCCAGCAATACCGCATTTTTCGTTATGAAATTATTGCATTTTTGTATGAGCTATTTTTAGTTTACTGACGCTCTTTTTCTTTTAAACACACCAGAAAGCCGCCAATTATCAATACAATAAAAGCAACATAAAGTGCAGGTTCTAATTTTCCTGTCAATGCTGATGAAAGTGAAGAAATTACAGGACCTACTAATTGCCCAATGGCATAAAAAGTGGTGAGCAAACCCGCCATATAACGTCCATGATCAGGCGCTAATTCACGACCTCGTAAAAATGCCAGTTGTACTGCGCACATTAAGCCGCCACCAATTAAAAATGCCCCTATTGCCAACCCTGTAATGGTAGGTACCCACAGCGCAATCAGTATGCCTAACGCTTGCAACCAAAGCGTAATAGCTAAGCGTAACTGCGTATTTAATACATTACGTGTGAAAATAGCGATCCCAATACATAACGCCGCAGAAGCACCAAAGACAGGCCAAACAAATTGTGCGATTAAGCTCCCTGGGAAGCGTTCTGCTGCCATTTGAGAAAGAAACGTTGCGGGTAAAATATAGCCAAATCCGGCAAAGGTATAACCCCAAATCAGCCTTTTTATCGCTGGCGTAAGCGTTAAAGAGGTGACTTTTACTTCTTCTCTGCTCATTTTCCAAGGTTTTGGAAGATGGTAGCTCACATATATGGCACAAATAAAAGCAAGAGAACCATAAATTAACCATCCCGCCATCGCATTCATTTGCCATTTCATAATTAACACAGCAAGAATACCGCTAATGAATATACCGGCACCCGTTCCTGCATAAACAGCCACACTTAATATAGGTTTATTTAGGCGAGCCAGTAACTCGTTAGCCCATGAAGCCACCAGCACTAATGTCCAGCCACTTGCCCAACCAATAAAAAAGCGTGCAATACTATGTGTAAAAGCATCATTTAAAAAAGCAGACAACAGCGTGATGATCACGGCTCCCCAAAGACCCGCCCACAAGCGATATCCCACACCTTTAACGGCTCTCATCGCATCATAGGAGCCAGCTAGATAACCAAGATAATTAAATGCAGCGACAATCCCCGCACTTGTTAGCGTTAATTGATATTCTGCAATCATCAACGGCACTTGCGGTGTAAATGTAAAGCGCCCTATTCCCATTGCAACCACTAAAGCAAGAAACCCGCTAAAAGCGATATGAAAAGCTTGTGCTGAATGACTTTGGTGATTTGAAGTATTCATGGATATCCATTATTTTGTTTTATCATTTTAAATGTGCTGCTTATTAATAACAGAATGGTTAACACATTAAACCCAATTAGCTAACATTTCCGCAATAAGAAGTTTCATTTCTTTCTATTCACAAGATGATCTCTGACATGATGATGTTCATCGTGATAGATTAGTATCATGAAATAAAACAGAACATTTCGATAGATCTTGGAGTATATGATGAGTCA
>JAEYFY010000308.1 GCA_023454395.1 Pseudomonadota bacterium | reverse complement strand
ATAATTATTTCCCCTGTTAAAAGAATAATAAAAAAATCGTTTTTTTAATCAAACGACTTGTTAGATTGTTATTTTATTTATGCAATATAATCTCAATAAAAACACTTTGATAATTTTAATCTAATTTAAAATATTTCTAATCAATTAAAAAATAACATCAATTCAATATGTTATAAATAATTCTTTATTTATTACTTATAACTTTTGAATCTTAAATGTTATTTAAGATTCAATTAGAATAATTAATGCTAAAAAGTTAGAGGAAGATCATCATTTTTAAAAAATAGCTATTTTAAAAATAAATAAGTTTGTTATAAATAATAGAAACAGAATAAGCGCAGAGCAAAAAGTAATTAAAAGTTTTATTTAATTACCGGGGAACTCTATTTCTATATTTGGAGATATTAATAATGAAACAAAATAAACAAACAAAACTAATACACAGTGGACGCCAAGAAATTAAAACCTCAGGTCCAGTTAATCCACCCGTTATGAGAGCCAGTACTATTGTTTTTGATTCTATTAAAAGCTGGCGTGATGTCCGTGATCGTCGTGCAACAGAACGCGTATTGAGTTACGGCGCGCGTGGTACTGAAACCGCTTTTGCACTGGAAGCGTTAGTGACAGAGCTAGAAGGTGGTCATCGCGCTCAATTGTTCCCTACCGGATTGGCTGCTATCGCAGTGACCATTATGGGATATGCGCGCAGTGGTGGTCATGTTTTATTTGCAGACTCTGTTTATGAACCTGTGCGTAAAATTGCCTCCGCTTTTCTTGAACCCAATAACATTGCTTATAGCTTCTTTAAAACAGACGGTTCAGATTTTGAGCAAAAAATTCAAGATAATACACAGCTTATTTTTGTCGAATCACCAGGTTCATTACTTTATGAAATGCTCGATTTGCCTGAAATCTGCCGTATTGCGCATGAAAGAAATATTCCTGTTGGTGTTGATAATACATGGGGTTCCGCATGGCTTTATAACCCATTGGAATTAGGTGCCGATGTCTCAGTTATTGCAGCGACTAAATATTTATGCGGCCACTCTGATGTGATGATGGGCATTATGGTTGCAAATGAAAAAGCGTGGGAAAAAATTGGTGCATTGCCTGAAGCATTAGGCCAAGCCAGTAGCCCTGATGATGCAGCATTAGTGCTTCGTGGTATGAGAACACTGGGACAACGTATTGCCGCTCATGGAAAATCTGCTCTTGCTATTGCGCAATGGCTAGAAACACGCCCTGAAGTTGAAAAAGTGTGGTTCCCTGAATTACCTAATCATCCTCGTCATGATTTATGGAAACGTGATTGTAAAGGCAGCAATGGTTTATTAACCATTGAATTTAAACAAGGTTATACCACTAAACAATCAGAACAATTTATTGATGCTCTTGAGCTTTTTGGTATTGGGGCATCTTGGGGTGGATTTGAAAGCCTTGCTTTACCTGCCAATGTTATTGGGGCAAGAAGTGCCTCTGATTGGCGCGAAGGGCATGGTCCTTTTGTGCGTTTACATATTGGTCTGGAGGCAACAGAAGATCTCATTGCAGATATTACACAAGCTTTTTCAGCATTAAATCAATAACAAAAATATTGCACCATTACCGGGGAATTCACTATGACAGGTTTAATCATTGCCGCGCTGGTAACAGCGTTGGTGGTTTATTTACTGGCTAGAGGTTATAAGCCTCAGCCAGTATTATTACTCGGGGGCTTGTTGCTATTGCTCCTGACGGCTTCTCTCGACCTTAATCCGTTATTACCAGAAAATAAATCAACGCAATTTAAGTATTTTGATATTTTCCAAATCTTTACGGATATTATGAGTTCTCGCTTAGCGGGGCTAGGTTTAACATTAATGGCTATTGCGGGTTTCTCTCGTTATATGGAACACGTTGGCGCAAGCCGTGCTTTATTCGCTATTTTTGAAAAACCTTTAAAAGCAATTAAATCGCCTTATTTACTTTTGGTTATTTCATTTTTAGTTACCCAAATCTTGGTTATTTTTATTCCAAGTCATGCTGGTTTGGGAATGCTATTAATGGTCACTATGTATCCGATTTTAATTCGTTCTGGTATTAGCCCTCTTTCTGCTTTAGCGGTTATTGGATGTTGCCAATTTATCGACCATGGTCCTGGCTCTGGTAACGTCATTATGGCGGCAAAAACAGCGGATATTGAACCTGCCGTTTATTTTGTTCAGCACCAGTTACCTATTACTATTCCTATTATTATTGCTGTTGCGATCACCCATTTCTTTATTCAACGCTGGTGGGATAAACGTGAAGGGTTTGTTTTTGACCCAACAACAATTGATGCCGTAAAAGAAGAAGGAAACAAAATTCCACTGTCTTATGCCTTATTACCTGTGATCCCTTTAATTCTAATTATCGGCTTCAGCCCTTTGCTGCACCCTTATATTAAATTAGAAGTCACCACGGCAATGATCATTAGTACAGTAATTGCACTTCTTTTTGAATATGTTCGCTTACGTGATGCAAAAGCGGTGATGAACAGCTTTATGTTGTTCTTCGAAGGTATGGGTAAGCAATTTGTCTTAGTGGTATCACTTATTGTATCTGGTGAATTCTTTGCAAACGGATTACTAAAAAGTGGTGCTGTCGATACACTCATTAGCTCTGCTCAAGATGCGGGTTTTGGTATTGCCGCGATGATTATTGTGATGAGTGCGATCCTTGCATTAGCCGCATTTTTAATGGGTTCTGGTAATGCTGCTTTCTTCTCATTTGCAGCCTTAACACCAAAAATTGCAGCCTTCTTAAAAGTGGATGTCATTACCTTAATTTTACCAATGCAAATCATGACAAGCTTTGGTCGTACGGTTTCACCGATTACCGCAGCCATTGTCGCCATTGCAGGTATTGCGAATGTTTCACCATTCCAAATCGTTAAACGAACCGCTATTCCTATGGCTGTGGCTGCCATTGTGAACTTAGCAATGACATTCTGGTTCCTCTACTCGTAAAAATTGCGTTGCATTTTAAATGAAGTCTTAAGTTGCGTTACCCCTTTCCCTTAAATTCATTTACTCCTGAATTTAAGGGATTTTTTCTTATCATTGACTGTAACCTTTGATTGAAACCAATAACACAACTTGTACTGTAATTAAGGCTATTTATGTAGGTAAATAGCCTTTTTTACATCTTTATTCATCCTATTTAACGCGATAGAACGTCTCTTTTTTATTCTGTATTTTTCCTCAATTTGGAGACTTAGCGCTTGTTTCAACCTCATATCTCGATATACTTTTGCGCAACATTCATCTGCAAATGAACATTATGAAAAAAATAATTATCGTTATTATCGCACTACTTGCTTTTGGCTCTATCGGTGGCGTTTTCCTTGCGGGATTAAATATTTATACCCGTTCAACTACACCAATAGAAGACAAACAAGCGCTACCTGAAACATCGCCAGCACAACAATTTCCAGCAATACCCGACAGTTCACCTTCCACAAAATAAATGAGGTTGCACTATGGAATATGATTACTTTGTCACGCCCCAGTGGCTATTTGAACATCAAAATGATAGCGACCTTGTGATCCTTGATGTTAGCGCACCAATGCCAACACAAGATATTGATTATCAAAAATATTATCTTGAGCGTCATATTCCTCATGCTCACTTTTTTAACTTGGATGAGGTTGCCGATAAAACAACAACATTGCCACATATGTTGCCATCCGATGCGTTATTTTCAGAAACCTTGACGCAACTAGGTATTTCTAATACCACAACAGTCATTATTTATGATCAAGGCAATTTATTTTCAGCGCCACGAGGTTGGTGGACATTGACAACATTAGGTTGTCGTAATGTGCGTATTCTTGCTGGCGGTCTGCAAGCATGGATTGATGCTGGATTTGAAACCCAACAAGGTGAAGCTATTGCTACGCCAGCAACTTCGCCTTTTGTGGTTGAACGTCACGCCCAACGTTATGCCAATAAACAGCAACTTCTTGATAATCTCGCGACCAAGCAAAAACAGATGGTTGATGCACGTTCTGCTGATCGTTTTTATGGCAGAGCGCCGGAGCCTCGCCCTGGATTACGCAGCGGGCATATTCCCGGCAGTAAAAACGTTCCGTGGAATGAGCTTGTTGTTAATGGGCAATTGAAAAGCAACGCAGAGCTAAAACAAATTTTTGAACTCGCAGGTGTGAATTTATCACAACCGATTATTGTCACTTGTGGCTCTGGTATGACAGCAGCAATTTTATTTTTAGCATTAACGGTATTAGGTTGCCAATCTATTGCGCTTTATGACGGCTCTTGGGCGCAATGGGGTGCAGAAAGCGCCCTGCCTTGTGAATGCTAATTTAATTTGATTTTGCCTTAAAAAAAGTAAACCCGCATTATGCGGGTTTATTATCAATAACTATTTGATGCGAAAACATTAGCTTGCAAATACTTTTGCAAGATAAAGTACAACAATGGCACCAATGACAGCGACAACAAAACTACCAAAGTTAAAACCATCTACTTTGCCTTTGCCAAAGAAGCTACTAATTGCGCCACCAACAACCGCACCGACAATACCCAGAATACAGGTCCATATCAGACCAATATCATAAGAGCCAGGCATTAAGAATTTCGCTAAAATACCTGCAATCAGACCAAAGATAACCCAAGCAATAATTCCCATATTTCCCCCTAAAAATAGTCATGATATAAACAACATACCTAAAATTGTCACTTATTGAGTGTAAGTCGAAATAGTTATTTTTTCCAATTATTGGAGATAAGTAACATTATATTTAAGATAAATAGAGAGATTATGGCTTATCAGACAAAAAAATAGTGCTGATTGATTAGCACTATTTTTTATCGAATGAGCGAATTTTTAAACTACAATGCTTCTATTGCAACCGCAATTTCTGGTGAGGTTTTTAGTGTTCGAATTTGCCTAAATAACTCATCTGCCTCTGGATACTCTTTGCGTAAATAGCTAAACCACTGCTTAATACGTGATGCATGATAAATCGTCGTATCGCCGCGCTTTTCTAAACGAACATAGCGCTTTAATAATTCAATAACCTCTTGCCAAGGCATTCTAGCTTCTATGCCCTTTACAACACGGCTTAAGTTAGGGGTATTCATGGCACCACGACCAATCATTATCGCATCACAACCTGTTGTGGCTAAACAGGCTAATGCATCTTCACGGTTCCAAATTTCACCATTAGCAATCACAGGGATTGAAAGCCTTTGACGAATATCTCCAATGGCTTGCCAATTAATTTTTTCCGCATTATAGCCATCTTCTTTTGTTCTGCCATGTATAGTGATTTCCGTAGCTCCACCTTGCACCACAGCATCGGCAATTTCATGACTATGCGCTGAAGAATCCCAGCCTAGTCTCACTTTAACAGATACAGGTAACTCTAAAGGCACTGCGTCACGCATTGCTTTTGTTGCTTGATAAATCGTTTCTGGCTGTTTTAGAAGTGAAGCGCCACCGCCACTACCATTGACTGTTTTTGAAGGGCAACCACAGTTTAAATCAACGCCCCAAGAGCCTAAAGAAACCGCTCTAAAGGCATTTTCAGCCAACCATTGTGGATGTTGTCCTAATAATTGCACTCGCACCAATGTTCCACTTTTAGTGCGACTTTCTGTTTGCAATTCAGGGCATAAGCGATAAAACGCTTTCGTTGGCAGTAATGAGTCTACAACTCGTACAAACTCTGTAATACAGAGATCGTAATCGTTAATCGAAGTGAGTAATTCTCTCACTAGGGGGTCTAAAACCCCCTCCATTGGCGCTAATAGAACTCGCACTTTTTAACCTCAAAACTCTTTTCTAGCTTTTGACCAAGGGCTTTGATTATCACTACCTTCATCACTTTTACGTGAACGACGAGGCCCTAATTTTCCGGTACGAGAGCCGTCTTTGTTACGGTAGTTTTCTTTATTTTTATTACGTCCAGACTCTTTACCTTCGCTATCACCGTCTCTACGACTATTATTGCGATTGTCTTTACCACGAATATCTGCACGACCATGATTACCACCACTTCTACGCGGGGCATTATTCTTTGGTTTTTTATGCAAAGGCGCTGCTTTAATTGAAGGATCAGGATCGTAACCTTCTAATGCTAAACGTGGAATTTCGCGTTTTAATAAACGTTCAATATCCGCTAATAAACCATGTTCATCAACACAAACAAGCGAAATAGCCTTACCCGTTGCAGCTGCACGACCGGTTCTACCAATACGGTGAACATAATCTTCTGCCACTTGCGGTAATTCAAAATTGACCACATAAGGCAGTTGGTCGATATCAAGACCACGAGCTGCAATATCTGTTGCGACTAACGCTTTTAATTTGCCGTCTTTAAAGTCAGCTAAAGCGCGCGTTCTTGCACCTTGGCTTTTATTACCGTGAATAGCAGCCGATTTAATTCCATCTGCATTTAAATGTTCAGCAAGCTTATTCGCGCCGTGTTTAGTACGCGTAAAAATAAGCACTTGTGGCCAATTTTCTAAACCAATTAAGTGTGATAACAACTCTGTTTTGCGTTTTTTATCCACTAAATGAACATATTGATCAACAGATTCAGCAGCCGAGTTTTTTGGCGCAACTGAAATGCTCACTGGGTTATTTAAGAGTGAATTGGCAAGCCCTGTGATCTCTTTAGAAAACGTCGCTGAAAACAGTAAGTTTTGACGTTTTTTCGGTAATTTGCTAATCACTCGGCGAATATCGTGGATAAAGCCCATATCTAACATACGATCAGCTTCATCAAGCACTAAAACTTCAACGCGAGAAAGATCAACTGCATTTTGATGTTCAAGATCGAGTAAACGTCCCGGTGTTGCAATCAGTACATCAACACCGCCACGTAACTTCATCATTTGTGGGTTAATGCTCACACCACCAAACACGACTAACGAACGAATAGGAATATAACGGCTATACGCTTTTACGTTTTCAGCAATTTGAGCCGCAAGCTCGCGCGTTGGTGTCAAAATCAGCGCTTTAACAGGTTGGCGACCTTTTGTTTTTACTGCTGATTGAGATAACTTTTCCAATATTGGTAATGTAAAAGCTGCTGTTTTACCTGTGCCTGTTTGCGCACTTGCTAATACGTCTTTACCCGCCAAAATCGGCTCAATCGCCTGCTGTTGAATAGGGGTTGGGGTTTTATACCCTTGTTCATCAATAGCGCGGAGAAGCGCCTCACTTAAACCAAGCGATGTAAAATCGGTCAAAACAGTAGTCTCCTACAACCAGAACGTATAACACGGTG
>JAEYFY010000307.1 GCA_023454395.1 Pseudomonadota bacterium | reverse complement strand
CTTGTTCCATCCTCAACAAACCTTTTTTAACCGATACTAAACGATCGTAATTTTTATCCTGAATATACCAAAATCACTATTTTTCACCACTACAATAATCATACGTAACTTGTTTTATCCATCTTGCGCTTTTTTGCTTTTTATGATGTTAGAAGGCAGACTGTGATTATATTGTGTATTTAGTGCCTACTTTATTTTGGAGCCTTTAATGATTGACTTATATTATGCAGATACCCCAAACGGCCAAAAAATAACGCTTTTTCTTGAAGAAACTGGCATACCTTATCAGTTACATCACATAGATATTAGTAAAGGCGATCAATTTAAACCTGAATTTTTAGCCATTTCACCCAATAATAAAATTCCTGCAATTGTAGATAACTCACCTATTGATGGCGGTGAACCTATCACTATTTTTGAATCAGGTGCTATTCTTATCTATCTAGCTGAAAAAAGTGGCAAATTGCTCAGTCAAAATTTACGGGAAAAAACAACACAACTACAATGGCTGTTTTGGCAAGTCGGTGGATTTGGTCCAATGTTGGGACAAAATCATCACTTCACCCGTTATGCCACAGAAAAAGTTCCTTATGCGATCAAACGTTATACTGAAGAAACACAGCGTTTATATAGCGTATTAGAGAAAAGGTTAGCGCAATCACCTTACCTTGGAGGCAAAGAGTACAGCATTGCGGATATCGCCACATATACATGGGCTAGATTACACGCTCACCACAATATTGATTTGGCAAATTATCCCGCAATTGATAAATGGCTAAACAACATAAGCCAGCGCCCAGCAACGAAAAAACTCTTTGGCTAATATAGGTAATTCATATATCAGGATGATATTTATTCTTTATCAAGCAAGCAGATCAGGAGGATTGTGATGAAAATACTTATCACAGGTGGTACAGGATTAATTGGCAAAGCATTAGTTTGTGAGCTTGCACTCGCCAATAATGATATTACGGTGCTTTCTCGTTCGCCTCAAAAAGTTTATTCGCATTTTTGTAATGAAATCACCTGTTGGACTCAACTCAACGATAAACAAAATCTTAATGAGTTTGATGCCGTTATTAATCTTGCTGGAGAACCTATTGCAGATAACCGTTGGACACCTTCTCAAAAGCAAAAACTGATTAATAGCCGTTGTCATTTAACCCAGAAATTGGTTGATTTGATTAAAGCTAGCGATTCTCCCCCTGCTGTTTTTATTTCTGGCTCCGCAGTAGGCTTCTATGGTGATCAACGTGATACACGAGTTACAGAAGAGACGCCAGCAAACCCTGAGTTTACACATGAGCTTTGTGCAAAATGGGAACGCATCGCGCTTGAAGCTCAAACACCATTAACTCGCGTTTGCTTGTTGCGTACAGGGATTGTACTTTCAACTCTCGGTGGCGCACTGCCTAAAATGAGCAAACCTTTTAAGTTAGGTTTAGGCGGCAAATTGGGAAGCGGAAAACAGTATATGCCGTGGATACATATTGATGATATGGTCAGTGCGATTGTTTTCTTGCTTAAGACCCAAGACGCTAAAGGTGCTTTTAACTTAACAGCCCCTAACCCTGTGCAAAATAAAGAGTTCACTCGCCTTTTAGGAAAGACCTTTAATCGTCCAGCCTTAATGACTGTTCCCGAAAGCCTATTACGTTTGATAATGGGTGAAAGCGCGGCATTAGTATTGGGTGGGCAACAAGCCATTCCTGAAAAATTGCTCAATGCAGGCTTTGAGTTCCGTTATCCACAATTAGAAGAGGCATTAAAAGATATTATTACCACAGGAAAATGATCTCTTTTAATTCGAAATAGGCATTCTACCAATAGGATATTCTAAATAATTCAAGGTGTAGCTAGGAGCATACAATAGTATGTGACTAGCGACTTGGCTTATCGCCCTCCCACCTTTGAAATAAATCATCAGGTAAATCAATCTCAAACTGATCAAGTACACGATTTACTGTTTGATTAACAATATCATCAATTGTTTTAGGCTGAAAATAGAATGCAGGTACTGGTGGCATAATCACTGCACCTAACTCTGAAGCTTGTGTCATTAATCGCAAATGACCTAAATGCAGTGGCGTTTCACGCACACATAACACTAACTTACGCCCTTCTTTTAATACCACATCCGCAGCGCGAGTGACTAAAGTATCTGTATAGCTATGAACAATGCCTGACAGACTTTTGATTGAGCATGGTAATATGACCATTCCATTAACACGAAACGATCCTGAAGAGATAGATGCGCCAATATCGCGATCGTCATAAATCACATCTGCTAAAGCATGAATATCTTTTAGCGAATAATCAGTTTCTAATGAAATCGTACGGCGTGCAGCTTGGCTAATCACTAAATGTGTTTCAACTGACGGCACAGATTTTAGTATTTCTAATAAACGTATACCATAAATTGCACCACTGGCACCTGTTAGCCCAACTATCAGCTTTTTCATTATAATCCTCAGAATATATACCTTTGTTAATCATTATGATGATTAACCCTCAAAAAACAAGCGTCGATGCAGAACACACTGGCATCGACGCTTTATAAGGATGGTATCTTACCGAAAAATCAGCCTTCGTTATAGATTTCTAAATTTTCTATTTCATTCTGATCACGAATTTTATGTTCATCATCACGACGTAGATTTTCTAAATAATCCAAGTAATCTTGGTCGATATCTTTCGTAATATAAACACCGTCAAATACAGAACATTCAAACTGATTAATATCTGGATTCTCTTCTTGTACTGCAGCGATTAAATCAGTGAGATCTTGGAAAATAAGCCCATCAGCACCAATTAATTTACGAATTTCATCCACTTCACGTCCATGAGCAATAAGCTCATTGGCATTTGGCATATCAATACCATACACATTAGGAAAGCGAACTTCTGGTGCTGCTGAGGCAAAATAAACTTTTTTTGCACCCGCTTCTCTTGCAAGTTCGACAATTTGCTCTGACGTTGTGCCACGTACAATAGAGTCATCAATCAACAGAACATTTTTATCACGAAACTCTGCGCGATTTGCATTCAGTTTACGTCTTACTGATTTACGGCGCTCTTGCTGACCCGGCATAATAAAGGTACGACCAACATAGCGGTTTTTGACAAAGCCTTGGCGATAAGGTTTATTGAGAATATGCGCAATTTCTAAGGCAATATCACAAGATGTTTCAGGGATTGGGATCACGACATCAATATGTAAATCATCCCACTCTTTGGCAATTTTAGCGCCTAATTTCTGCCCCATGCGTAAACGCGCATTATAAACCGAAATTTTATCGATAAAAGAATCAGGGCGAGCAAAGTAAACATACTCAAACAAACAAGGCATCAACTGCGGATTTTCAGCACATTGGCGAGTAAAGAGTTGTCCTTGCTCTGTGATATAAACCGCTTCACCCGGTGCAACATCACGTAAAAATTCAAAACCTAACGTATCAAGTGCAACACTTTCAGATGCAACCATATATTCATGGCGACCATCTTCTAAGGTACGTTTACCCAAGACTAAAGGACGAATACCAAAGGGATCACGAAAAGCCAGTAAACCATGACCGATTATCAAAGCAACACAAGCATAAGCCCCACGGAGTTTTTTATGCATTGCTGCAACGGCTGCAAAAATATTATCAGGCTCCAGCGGAAAATGGTCAAAACGGTCTAATTCATATGCCAATACATTGAGTAATATTTCAGAATCAGAGGTGGTATTGATATGGCGACGCGCTGTTTCAAATAATTGGCGACGTAATAAATGCGCATTGGTTAAATTACCATTGTGTGCCAACGTAATACCAAAAGGTGAATTCACATAAAAAGGCTGCGCTTCTGATGCACTAGAACTACCCGCTGTTGGATAACGGACATGCCCTATCCCGATAGTACCTTTTAAACGCAACATATGACGAGTTTCGAACACATCTTTAACCAGTCCGTTCGCTTTGCGAAGAC
>JAEYFY010000305.1 GCA_023454395.1 Pseudomonadota bacterium | reverse complement strand
ATTGGTTTCGAATGTAGTTTACTACGCCAATTTTTACCGACAATGCAAAAAAACAAAACTTTTGATCTCTTTCACAAAGTTTCGAATCACTATCGATTGCTTACGATTATTTTCGTGTAGCTTCAATCATAGCCTTGAGGCCACCAGTTTCCAATAAATAAAATGATATAACGCAACGTTATACTTATGATTACACCATATATAACTAGATCAAACACAATAATATTGATTTAATCTTATACAACCCCACAAAAAACAGCTTAAAACTCCACATCATGCATTTCTTTTCGAAAAACAAATCAAAATAAATAGCTCAAATAGTCAATAAAATATGAAATAGTATCGAATCGAAAGTATTTTAATCGAAAATTTAGGTTCTCATCTTTCGAAAATAACTTTCATTTACTTTCGATATTTCGTATTTGTGATTTTAATCTCTTTTGTTTTGATAAATTTTACGTAATGTAACAGGATAAAAAAGAAACTCAGGAAATGACGAATGGCATTAAATCAACCTGCTTATTTTCATATGATGGCAAAACCCACAAGCTACCACTGTAATATTAAGTGTGAATACTGCTTTTATCTGGAAAAAGAAAATATTTTTCCAGATGAAGAAAAAAAGACAGGTCATACCGTCATGCCTGATGGTGTCCTTCGTCGTTATATTAAAGACTATATTCAATCACACAGTAGCGATCAGGTTGATTTTTCTTGGCAAGGTGGCGAGCCAACACTTGCAGGATTAGCCTTCTTTGAGCAAGTCGTCAAATATCAAAAGCAATTTGCTAACGGCAAGACAATTACAAATAGCGTACAAACCAATGCAATCGCTATTAATCGCCAATGGGCGCAATTTTTTGCTGATAACCACTTTCTATTAGGCGTTTCAATTGATGGTATTGAAGCGGTTCACGATAAATATCGTATTTCAGTCAATGGCAGCCCTACTTTTGAACGAGTAAAGCGCGCGATTAAACTACTCAATGAATATGGTGTTGAATTTAATACACTCACTGTCGTTAATGACCAAAACTGGAATAAAGGAAAAGAAACCTACCAAGCCTTAAAAGAATTAGGTTCAACCTTCTTTCAATTTATTCCCATTGTCGAAATCGATAGACGCTTTCCTCATACTCATGGGGGACATTATGCTCCGGGTCCTAATGCACAATTAGCGCCATTTTCTGTTCCGGCTGAAGGCTACGGACAATTTATGACCGAAGTATTTAATGAATGGATACGCCAAGGTGATATTGGAAAAGTATATATCCGTTTATTTGATAGCTTATTAGGTACATGGATGGGATATCCCGCATCAACATGTATTCAATCAAAAACCTGTGGTCAGGCGTTAATTATCGAGGCAAATGGTGACGTTTATTCTTGTGATCACTATGTTTATCCCGCCAATAATTTAGGCAATATCCATCAAAATAGCCTTGCTCACTTAGTAACATCAAAACAGCAACAGCGATTTGGTCAAAATAAATACGATAAACAAACAAGCCTTTGTAAACAGTGTGAAGTGCAAAGCTTATGTTATGGCGGTTGCCCTAAACATCGCATTATTGCTATTGAAGGCGAAAAACATCGTCATAACTACTTGTGTCGCTCTTATAAACAAATATTTCATCATACAGCGATAGGTATGCAGTTGATGCAGCAAGCTATTTCACGAGGAGGTCTCGCCAGCGATGCACTTCCTGCAATGAAAAAAAATTACATAAAGTAGCCCTATTTTTTATTTTATCTTGTTTATTCTGGAGACAATTCGTGACCTTACTTTCTGTTAGAAAAAGCTTACTCGCTGGGCTAATTGCCACATCATGTTTAAGCGCTCCAATATCTGTCAATGCCGGTGGAACACCTGAAAAACCGAATATTTTACTGATAGTGATGGATAGAGGCTTTAAAGGGCAAATGTTTAATGGTGGCGTTAGAGTACCTTTTATTGCTTATCAACCCGGCACTATTCCAGCCGGAACAACAAGTGATGAGATGATCTCCGCACTTGATATTTTACCGACAGCACTACAAACAGCAGGTATTGCGATCCCTGACAATCTAAATGTTGAAGGGAAAAACATCATGCCTTTACTTAAAGGTGAAACAACAAAATCCCCTTACAACTATCTTTATTGGGCAGGTCCCGGCACTAAACATTACAGTGAAGAAAACCAAGAGTTTTGGCATGGATATCACCAATGGATAACCTATCAACGTAAAACACCACCTACAAATCCTAATTTAGAAAAACTCTCTAAAGGAGCTTGGGCTGTACGTGACGGAGAATGGGCGCTCTATTTTTATGATGATGGAAAAAATCAGCCTCAACTTTTTAACGATAAAAAAGATCCGGCTGAATCAATCGATCTTGCTAAACAAAATCCACAAAAAGTGACAGAGCTAAAAAATGCGTATTACCAGTGGATCAAAGATAAGCCAAAGCCCGTTCTTTGGGGACAAGATCACTATCAAATACTCGTAGATTCTGCAAAACCTTAATATTCAACTTCCGTTTTGTTTCGCAAGGATGCGTCTTTTTTTCTGAGATACGAAAATGGCTATTGAAATTGCATCTTCAGCACGTCCAAAACTCCCTTATGAGCACCCAAACGTAGAAATCTACCAACGCTTATTTAAGGAAAATATCATTCGACGATTAGTCAGAAAATCCGCTTATCGTCGCTATGATAAAACGATCACTGACTTTTTTAATGATGAAAGTCAGTCGCTTTTCTCTTTATGTGAAATGCTGACACAGTATGTCACACAGGCTTTTCATCATTACCAAGTCTGGGGTTACTCTCATGCTTATTATCCCGGAAGCCCGGGGCAACAAACGGCAAGAACGGATGCTCTTGAAGGTGTTAGCAGGGTACTTCCTCTACTTGCAACATGGATAGTGAGTAGTAAAAAAAGCACGTTGATAGGATTAAATCATCAAGCTTTCAACTTACCTTTAATCATCAAACAAAGCTTTATTCATGGCACTGATCCACTGCATAAAGGATATTGGGGGAAACTTGAAGATTACGATCAACGAATTTGTGAAGCATCTGATTTAGCGCTCACGCTTTGGATAAGCCGTGAATGGGTGTGGGATACATTAACACCCGCAATACAACAACAAATTATGACTTGGTTCGAACAAGTTAATCACTGTGAAATTGTTGATAATAACTGGCACTTCTTCCCGCTTACCGTCCAATTTGTCATTAAAGCACTCACAGGAAAAGACACAATTGCCCATTGGCGCTATGAACGATTAAAAGAGTTTTATGTAGGTGATGGATGGTTTCGAGATGGAGCAAAAGGTAATTATGATTACTACAATGCGTGGGGCTTTTACTATTCATTGTATTGGTTAACGCAAATTGATCCTCAATTTGATACGACATTTATTACTCAATCACTTAACACCTTTAATCAGCATTACCTTTATTTTATGACGCCAAAAGGTATTCCTTTCTTTGGTCGAAGTGCCTGTTACCGCCTTGCGGTTTCTGCTCCATTATTAGCGGGTGTCGATTTACATTGTCCTTCAGTAAAAGTCGGCGAGGCAAAACGCGCCTTTGAAAGCAGTTTACGTTATTTTATTTCTCAAGGTGCATTAAAAAATGGCGCTCCCACTCAAGGTTTATTTACTCACGATCCTCGTTTGGTTGATAACTACAGTGGACCTGCCAGTAGTTTTTGGTCATTACGTGCCGTGATTATCGCGCTTTATTGTGCTGATCGTATCAATTTATGGCAAACCCCTTCACTTCCATTACCAATCGAAAAAGATAACTTTCGTTTCGAAATTCCTGCTATTCAAGCCTTAGTGACTGGAGTGAAAGCAACACAAGAGGTAAACGTTATTTTTTGCGAAGATTATACTACTCAGCAAACACCATTAACCCGCCGTTTAGAAAAACAGACCTTGGCACAAAAAATCGCTGAAACCGTGATAGGACAGTCTAGACGACCGAAAAATAATTTATTACGTAAAGGGATCACCAGTTATAGCTCTAAAATGTCACATTTTTTCTAATCACCTTTCATTTGCTTTCAGTGCGAAGGCAATAAAAATGTGATTTAGATCTTTTACCTTTCTATTTCTTTCGTTTATTATGATTCGTAATTAAACGAAAGATGAGAGGCAAACATGTATCTGGTTTCTACTCGTAATATGCTCAATAAAGCACAGCGTGAAAATTATGCTGTGCCTGCTTTTAATATTCATAACTTGGAAACCATTCAAGTTGTGATGGAAACAGCCGCTGAG
>JAEYFY010000281.1 GCA_023454395.1 Pseudomonadota bacterium | reverse complement strand
TGATGGCAATAATAGAAGCTTATTTTTGCTAATTAAATATTTGTCTATTCTTGGGGTTATATATGCTTAAAAATAAACTCCCACTGTCATTATTATCAGTGGCTATATTGTCGACGTCGGCATTTGCTGCAACCAACAGCGCTGGTGGAATAATCTCTTTCTCTGGCGCTATTAGTGATACCACCTGTACAATTAATGGAGGAAACAGTGCGGACTTTTCTATTTTATTAGATCCTATTACCGTAACAGATGCTGGAACAACGGCGAGTACTGTTATTGCCAAAAACCAAAAAGAGTTTGCTTTGACATTCTCTGATTGTGCTCCTGCATCTACGCCAAGTGGAAGTAATTTAAAGATACATTTCTCATCTGCAAATACGATTTCCACCAGTGGATTATATTTAGTCAATGATACCGCGAATGAAAATGATCCATTAGTGGCAAAGAATGTTGGCTTTAGTTTATCAACACCAGCGGCACCAACAGTTGCTATACCATTGAACGCAACTTTTGATACAGGTATTAAAGGCGATAAAACCGCCCCTGATTCAGATACTTTACGTTTAATTGCCAGTTACTATAAAACAAATGCGACAGCCGCTAAAACAGGGCCAGTACACTCTAACGTTATCTATACTGTTTCTTATTTATAATATAAAAAAACCAGACTCAATATTGGGTCTGGTTTTTTAGGATGTTTATAATGAAAAAGTTAATCGTTTTTTTAATGGCATTGATATTACCAACGAGTGTATTTGCTAATATTATTATTAATGGCACACGGGTTATTTATTATGAAGGAACAGATAGTGTTAATCTTCAATTAACCAACAATGGTGATTTAGCTTCACTCGTGCAAAGTTGGATTGATGATGGCGATATAAACTCTACGCCTGAAGATGCAAACTCTCCTTTTTATTTATATCCACCAATTGTAAAAATAGCAGGTAGACAAGGTCAGACATTAAGAATAAAAAATTCCAATGAAAAATCATCAGGAAATGTTGAACAAGTATACTATTTAAATATTCTCGATATCCCAGAAAATGCCGAAGCATTAAAAGGAAAAAGCTATTTACAATTAGCAATGAAAACACGAATTAAAGTTTTCTATCGTCCAAAAGATTTAACTGATAAACCAGAACTTGTTAATGAGAAAATAACTTATCAATTAAATGGTGATAAAGTTTTAGTTAAAAATAACTCACAGTATCATTTCACGATAGCCTCTATTTCTACACAAGAGACACCCCGTATTACGCTTGTCGATTCTGAAATGATCCCACCGTTATCTTCTCGTGAGTTACCTTTAATTAATAAATTAAAAAGCAATTCCGCTGTTGTTATTTATGTTGATGATTTTGGTGTTTATAAATCACAGAATATTAAACTCTAATAGAGATAACATCGTGAATAATTCAAAATACCTCTCAGTTCTTATCTTTTTAGGAATGCAAAATTATACTCAAAATCTGTATGCAGAGGGATTTGATACATCTTTATTAGTAGGGAAATCAAAGAATGGCGATATTTCACGATTTTATATTGATGATAAAATACCAGAAGGAAAGCAACTTGTTGATGTCTATGTTAATCAGGCATGGAAAGGGCAATTTGAAGTCAATGTGTTAGGAAATAATGCAGGGATTAGTTTTGAATCGGATGATGTAAATAAGTTAGGTTTAAACTTGTCTTTGTCGGCAAAGCAAAAAATAGCACAGCAAAAAACAATTTTATCTAATGAACTGGCGACGGGGGTTGCTTCAACATTAGATATTAATAGATTAAGACTAGATATCACAGCACCTCAGATTTCTGTCAAACAATCAGAAGTAGGATATGTTGATCCTAGCTATTGGGAACAAGGTATTTCTGCACTGATTTTATCTTATAATTTAAATTACTATAACTATAAAGAGAAAAAAGGAAATAAGAGTAATAACGAGAGTTTTTTTGCCAATATTAATTCAGGCATTAATTTAGGTACATGGCAATTTAGAGATGAATCAAACTATTCCTATTACTCCCATGGTAAAAGTCAATGGAAAAACAATACCCGTTATATCTATAAAGCATTAAGTCAGATAACTGCGGGATTAACGATAGGTGATTTTTATACGCCAGCCGCACTTTTTACCAGTATTTCATTTAGAGGCGCTTCGTTGGCGACTGAAATGGGAATGCTCCCTAATTCAAGTCAAGGATTTGCACCTATTATTCGTGGCGTTGCACAAACAAACGCATTAGTTAGTGTTTATCAAAATGAAAACTTAGTTTTTCAAGAAAATGTACCCCCTGGTGAATTTTCTTTTCGTGATATTCAGCCAACGGCTGGTGGTGGTGATCTGTTAGTGGTGGTTCAAGAAGCGGATGGCAGAAGAGAGTCATTTACTGTGCCATTTTCAGCCGTTCCCGATATGCTAAAAGAAGGTGTATATCGCTATAACGTGATGGTGGGGGAGTCACGTATTAATAATACCGATTATCGACCTAAGTTTGCACAAGGTGAATTCCATTATGGTGTCAATAACCTTGTTACGCTTTATGCAGGAGGAATTGCCAGCGAAGACTATTATTCGGCATTGATTGGTAGTGGTTGGAATTTCAAATTTGGGGCGATTTCCGCAGATATCACTCATGCAAGTGCAGATCTGCAAACAGGCAAAAAAACAGGGCAAAGTTTTCGTCTTGCATATAGTAAATATATGGATGCCACACTAACTAATTTAACACTGGCGGCTTACCGTTACTCTACCCGTGATTATTATAGCTTTGTGGACTCGATTTACTCTCATGATAATTACCAAGCTTGGAAAGATTATCAAAATGATCTTGCTAAACAGCAGGGAAATAATAATACCGCTTCGGATTTAGATCTCACAACCTTTGATGCACTACGCGGCTCTAGAGCAAAAAATACGTTTACCATAAATCTTAACCAATATTTAGGTGGGCAGCGTGGTGTTATTTTCCTTTCAGGAACGCATCGAAATTATTGGAATACTGATGAGACTAATCGAGAGTATCAACTAGGTTATTCAAATAACTATAAAGATATTGCTTATAATCTTTCGGTATCGAAATTAAGAAATTACGATAATAAAGAAGAAACTCGTTATTATTTAAACGTCAGTGTGCCCATTTCATTTTTTGATAAAAGAGCAAATATTAATACTTCGGTTTATGCCACTGATTCACACTATCAGCAATCTACATTAAGTATGAGTGGAACAGCAGGTAAAGATGACTTGGTTAATTATACCTTAACAGGCTCTAACCAAACGGGTGGAAATAATTTAGTCGGTGCTAATGTGAGCTATCGCCATCCTTATAGCACTTTATCTGCCTCTTATACTGAAGCAAATAATTATCGCCAAGGTGGGTTGGGAACCCGAGGAACTATCGTTGCTATTCCTAGCCATATTGCGTTTTCTGGGGATATTGGGAAAACTTATACCATTATTGAAGCGCCTATGGCGAATAATATGATGGTCAATGGGAATAAAGCGACATTAACCAATAATCAAGGTGTTGTTTTAGTCGCGAATACGATCCCTTATCGAACGAATACCTATACATTAACAAATACAGAATACCCATCGAATGCAGAAGTTTTAGGAAATATAACGCATGTTACGCCTTATTTAGGTGCTGTTAATCACCTCACATTAACCACGGATCAGCGAAAAACGTTCATTATCAGAGCTTCTTTAGAAAATGATGAAAGCTTACCTTTTGGTACTGAAGTTTTAAATAATAAGAAACAGAGTATCGGTTATGTTGGGCAATCGAGTGTACTTTATTTAAAAAGTGATGCGTTACCTTCTTCTGTCTCGATTAAATTAAATGAAGCAGGAAAAACAGAGTGTGTGATTAATCATTTAGTTAATTCGATGGATAAAAATAGTAATATCTGTCGATAAAGGAAAGTCTTATGAAATCATCTGCCTTTATATTTTTAATGCTATTAGGAACAATAAGCCAGCAGGCAATTGCTAACTGTAAACCCACTAGCACTATTACTGCACCCAACATTAATTTTGATTTATCTGCAGATTTAAATAGTCTTTCAACAACGACCACAAAACCGAGTAGAACAACATTTCCGGGCACATTTACATGCACAGCAAGAGGAATATTATTTCCTAATACAGTGGGTATCGCTTCACCTTTTAATGATGGACGGACAGGGACAATTGGTTTTAATGGTGGTAAGCAGTTTGTCTCTATTACGTTAACGTCATTAGAAAAAGATAATGTAACGAATATTCAAGCGGGAACACATCCTGCTTCAGATTTAGATACTAACTTTACATTGAAATTTACGTTATTAAGTAGTAAACCCTCAAGCAATTACACAGAAGTTAGTGGTAGCACAGCAATTGTTTCACCAGTTATTTTAGCCTCTGATGCATCAAGTTTGGGGCTTGTTCAATGGTTATTGAATATTGTCACTAAATTAATTCAATTTTTATTAACGTGGCAGTGGCCGGTTGATCAAAACGATATTTTCTTACAGCCAATGCAAATTACATATAATCCTGTGATGACAACATGTAATTTTTCTAATGCAGGTTTAATTGTTTCATTGCCGTTAATTAGCGTAAAAGATGCAAAAACGGTAGATAAAGCAGGATATACCCCTTTTACATTAAACTTTACTTGCCAAGACTTTTTGAGCGGTTCAAAAGCATCACGTAACATTAATATGTTTTTATCAAGCCAGAATTTACTGGCAACGGACAAAACTATATTAACCAACACAACAGCACAAGGTGCAGGTGGTGTCGGATTCCGTGTAGTAAAAAGTGATAACACTGCAAGCCCGCTTATTTTATCTGACAATATTAATACACAAGGTAGTGCGACTAGTATTTTTAGTGTTAATCAAGGTGGCAGCATATCTTCTGCATTTTCGATAAATATGGGTGCTTATTATTACCCTTATAATATTAATTCAGTCACTCAAGGAAAAATGACAAGTACAGCAACACTTGTGATGTCTTACGATTAATAAGCCATAAAAAATGGAAGCGAAAATGAAAGGTGTTTTAATTCTATTATTCATGTTAATAACACATTTTACTTATGCAAGTGTGGTACTTGAGCGCACTCGTTTAATATTTCCTACCGACAACTCAATAATATTGTTACAAGTTTTTAATCAAAGTGAGCAGTCAACATTAATACAAAGTTGGGTGGATGAAGGAAATGTTGCTTCCACACCAGAAACAACAACGGCACCCTTTATTGTTATTCCACCTATGGCGAAAATGACTGCAAATGGTGGATTACAATTAAAAATACAACAATTAGAAAATAGGTTACCTAAAGATAGAGAATCTGTTTTTTATTTAAATGTATTAGATATAGCACCTAAACCAGAAAATAAAGAAAACTTCAGTACGTTGCAATTAGCATTGCAAACACGAATCAAACTTTTTTATCGTCCAGCGCAACTTAAGTTAACGACAGAGGACGTTTTTAAACAAATAGAAATAACTCATCATGGAGAATATTTAGCAATAAATAACCCTACAGCTTATTACTTTACAATTTCGAAGATGTATTTTGATGATAAAGAAGCACTATTAACAAATGCTATTATGGTGGCTCCTTTTGCAAAACAGCACATTCAATATCAAAAGCAAACTGATATGAACCAAGTAATTACGGTTATCTATATCGATGATGATGGAAATTATCAACAAGATAAGAAGAATATACATTAATTATATTTGTACAATAAAAAAGGCCGCATATTATTAATGAAATTAATATGCAGCCTGTACAGCCAACGCTTAGTTTTTAATTTATTGCTTAGCTTACGTCTTCGTTATCCATAACATGGTGACGTTCAGCGTGATAGCCTTCTTCGTCATAACCAAAACGCCAATAAGGAATGGCATAAATCAAGCTACGATCGTAACCATTATCACGGCGTATATGACGTCTTAATGCACGAATAATTTTGTCTTCACCTGCAATCCAAAATGCGACATCTTCAGCAGGTAATTCCCACGACATAAATTCATTAATTAAGTTTTGAGTTTGTTCTTCAACAGAACCAATTAACCAGATTATCTCTAAGCCACTAGGACGTTTAATTTCTTGACGATGCGTTTCGTCTTCTACTCGTATAACGACTTTCCCTTGAACATTAGGCTGCATGGTTTCAATTAAAGCCATTAAAGCAGGTAATGAACTTGGATCTGCTGCCATATAGTAATGTGACGCGGGTGCTAATAAAGGATCAGGACCACCGGGATTAGTGATCCCAATATAGTCGCCTTGTTTAGCATTTAGCGCAAAATGAATAGCAGGGCCTTCATCGTCATGTACTGCAAATTCAATATCTAACTCTTTTTGTTCAGGGCGAATAGCACGAACACTATAAGTACGTACAATCGATCTTGGTTCGCCTTCAGGCCATTTAGGGCCTTTTTCAGAAAAGCCCGGTACTGTTGGTTTAACTTGGCCTTCTAAAGGTAAGAATATTTTTAAATGCGCCCCGGCAGTATCAGCTGGATAAGTATCTAAATCATCACTCGTAAAGGTGATACAACGCATTCCTGGTGTAACATCAGTAATACGCTTTACTTGAACTAGGCGAGGAGGCGCTGGTTTATAAATATTTTTTTCTTGAGGTGTTTTTTGGTTACTCACGTTTTTTTACCTGACTCATTTAATTGTTTTATCGACGTAGATATTATCATTTTCAATTAATAATGATAGTCATTATCAACATTAACGTTGATTTAGTAAAGGAATGCGTATTTTTTACTTATATAATGTGATTAAGTTCAAATTAACAATAAAGAAAAAACTTAAAAATCAATGCAATAAGCTTAATGTAATAACTTAGGATCATTAATCAAAAAAGTCAGAAGTAAATAAAATACTAAATTACAATACTTCATGAGATGAAGAGGTATATTTTTTAAAAGAAGGTGTGTTTTTAGATGGTTGTAAAAAAAGGTAGGAAAATCAATTAATACAGTGAGTAAACTTAATAGTAGATATACTCACTGTATTGTTATATTAATTCAGTACGAGATTAAGCTTTAGGATCTGGACCGAATCTGTTGTCACCTCTAGTACCTTCAAGGCACATAAAGACAAAAACAATTAATCCACCAACAGCAGGAATAAATGCAAGTAAGAACATCCAACCTGATTTATCTTGATCGTGGAAACGACGAATAGTCACCGCAAGACTAGGTATGATGATTGCTAAAGAATAAATACCTATAATAATACCTGCAATTGAACCTAGTGAACTCATTTCACCTGTATTCATATCTACTGATGAAATTAAAATAGCGTATAAAACAGCAATAATAATGGTATTTACTAGAGTAAACATCCAATATTCTTTTCTGCGAGCACGGCCTGAAAAGTTAGCGTAATTATTTTTAATGACTTCCAAATACCAATTCATGACTTCATCCTTAATTTAGTAGCAACAATACGTAAGCCTAGTGTAAGAGATCTTTCTTAGCAATTAAGATAAATCTAAATTATCAAAACATGTATTTTGAACAGACATCGGCCATATCCACACTTTTAATAGCGTGTGTCTTTATAGAATAATACAGATATGGATCTTCTAGGCGGCGATATCATAATTACTTTGGAAGCCTAATTCAACATTCATTCTATCTTATTTCTAGAGAAGACAGCTTTTTATAGGATTGTTTATATTTTTATTTATCGTAATACATGCATAAAAAAGATTTTATCTCTTATTGTTAATCAAAAATGATGTATTTAAAATGATTTTATCAAGGAGTTTGATTTAAATTTAGTTAATCATGGAAAAGTAAAGATATTTGTTTTTGTATTTTCTTTTTATAACAAAATATTTAGATCAACTTAGCTGTTAAAAGAGCATTCTAATAAGTATAGGTTAAGTTTTAATGCGATTAAACGCTAATCCACTGTCTTAAATAAAGATAAAAGGGCTGAAGATAACGCCAGCCCTTTCTTTACTTTTATTTTATAGCTTACCGTATTCGGCGCTAGTTAATTATATTGCTGTATGTACTTTGCCTTTACTTGACTTTCATTCCGGCTAACGTCATTAAAAAACGGAAGAGGGAAGACACAGCGAATAAGGCTAAAACACTACAAAACCAAATAGTAATCAACCATCCCCATTTTTTTAATAATGAGGGCTTACTTTGTATTTGTGGATCAGTGATAACCTTCTTCATAATTTGTTTTTCCTCTAAAGACGTAATAACTCCAGAATGTGTAAACGAGAATAATTGGAATAATAAACAGTGCGCCAACTAGCATAAATCCTTGGCTTTCTGGTGGTGCAGAGGCTTCTACAAAACTAATTGCCGGTGGAATAATGTTAGGCCAAATGCTAATTCCTAATCCTGCAAAACCTAAGAAAATTAACGCCAGCGCACCAAAGAAAGGAAGGTAATGCCCTTGTTTTTTCACTGAGCGTAAAATTAACCAAGTGCTGTACAACACCAAAAGAGGAACAGGTAAAAAGAAGAACAGGTTTGGTAATGTGAACCAACGTTCAGCAATTGCAGGTTGTGCTAATGGTGTCCATGCACTGACGACTGCAATAACGGCAAGCATAATGAGTGTAAGAGGTTTAGCAACATTATATAGACTCTGTTGTAAATGACCTTCGGTTTTCATAATCAGCCAGCCACATCCTAATAATGAATAGGCGATAACTAATCCAAATCCACAAAAGAGTGCGAAAGGAGATAACCAGTCAAAATAGCTACCCGCAAAGGCACGATTAACAACTGGCAAGCCTTGAACAACGCTACCCACGACAACACCTTGCATAAAGGTGGCTAAGATAGAGCCAAAGATAAATGCTTTATCCCAAAAACCTTTGTGACTGGCATCGGCTTTAAAACGAAATTCAAAAGCAACGCCACGGAAAATTAATGCGACAAGCATTAATGTTAAAGGCATTGCCAAAGCATCAAGAATAACCGAGTAAGCTAATGGGAAGGCACCAAATAATGCGGCGCCACCTAGGACTAACCATGTTTCGTTACCATCCCATACAGGGGCAACAGTATTCATCATTAAGTCACGATCTTGGTCACTTTTAATAAATGGATAAAGCATACCGATACCAAGATCGAAACCATCCATGACAATATACATTAGCGTACTAAATACGATAATGACGAACCAAATAACTGGTAAATCAATTCCCATGATGAACCTCCGGTGTACCTTTACGGATCAGTTTTAACATATAGGCATATCCAACACCGAATACAGAGCCATAAACAACTAAGAAGATCAGCAGGCTTATACTCATATGCATTTCACCATGTGCAGAGACGGCATCTCGTGTTCGCTGTATGCCATAAACAACCCAAGGTTGACGTCCTACTTCTGTTGTAAACCAACCGGCAAGAATAGCGATAAGACCTGAAGGTGCCATTAAAAAAGTTAAGCGTAAGAAAGCTTTAGATTCATAAAGTTTCTTTTTATATCGCAGCCAAGTTCCCCAAACACCCACTAAAATCATTAACATACCCAGACCAACCATAATGCGGAAAGACCAGAAAACGATAAGTGAGTTCGGTCGGTCTTCTTTAGGAAACTCTTTTAATGCTGGAATTTGTTTTTCTAAGCTGTGAGTTAAGATCATGCTGCCAAGATAAGGAATTTCTATCTTATATTTCGTTTCTTCAGCATCCATATCAGGCACACCGAAGAGAATTAACGGTGTTGCTTCTCCTGGTTCATTTTCCCAGTGACCTTCAATTGCGGCAATTTTAGCGGGTTGATGTTTTAAGGTATTTAAACCATGGACATCGCCAATGAGTGCTTGAATTGGTGCTAAAATTAAAATCATCCATAAAGACATTGAAAGCATCTTTTTCATTGCAGATGTTTTATGACCTTTGAGCAGATGCCATGAAGCAGATGCAGCAATAAAGAAGGCAGAAGCAAGGAAAGCGGCAACACCCATATGAGCAAGGCGATAAGGGAATGATGGGTTAAAAATAACGGCTACCCAATCTACGGGAACGACTTGGTTATTTATAATTTCAAATCCTTGCGGTGTTTGCATCCAGCTATTTGAAGCCAAGATCCAAAACGTAGACATTAATGTACCTAATGCCACCATACAGGTTGCGAAAAAGTGAAGTTTTTCACCTACTTTATTCCAGCCAAACAGCATCACACCTAAGAAACCCGCTTCTAAAAAGAAAGCGGTAAGTACTTCATAAGTGAGTAGCGGACCTGTAATAGAGCCAGCAAAATCAGAGAAAAAGCTCCAGTTGGTTCCAAATTGATATGCCATGACCAAACCAGAGACAACGCCCATAGCAAAGTTAACAGCGAATATTTTTGACCAAAAATGGAATAACGCTAAATAATCCTTATTGCGAGTTTTTAACCATAAACCTTCCAATACCGCTAAGAAGCTAGCCAGTCCGATAGTAATTGCGGGGAAGATAATATGAAAAGAAACTGTGAACGCAAACTGGATACGCGCCAAGTCAAAGGCACTTAACCCAAGCATAAAAAACCCCGTTTTATTGATATAAACATGTAAATTGCAGGTAAATCGTGTGGATTAGTAGACCATATGACAGTAAGCTATAATAGTGACAATAAGTTTAAAAATGACTATAACAGTTTTGAGGTAAACAGTTTTATATGACTCGATATGAACAGCT
>JAEYFY010000277.1 GCA_023454395.1 Pseudomonadota bacterium | reverse complement strand
TTCCTGAGCAGCCTGCGCAACAGTGATATTAGTTAAAGACAACATCGCTGCTGCGATGACTGAGGTTTTCAGCTTCATACAAAATCCTTCCGCCTTGCGCAATTAATATTGGTCATGTGCTGAACGTAGTGGTTTATCACATAGGGATTAATTATTACATGTAATAATAGCATTTGTCGCATTATTTTATTTAGTGAGTCACCACAGAGTCAAATGACCAGTATATGTTACCAGATATTTACCTGAATATAGTGAATAATTCATAAATATGCCTTTTCGACTAAAATGATCTAATTAAGTTCAATTTTAGCTTTACACAGATATAGATTATTGGTTTTATTTTCAGTAGGTTATTAGAACTCCGATTAATAGCATGCATATTATTATTTTTAACATTTTTTTTGCATGAATGTGAAGTTAACGGAGAAATTTTAACAGAACGCTATGGATAAGAAGGGAAAATTATGCGAATTGGTATACCCAAAGAGCGACTTTCTAATGAAACAAGAGTTGCAGCTACACCCGCTACGGTGACTCAACTCATAAAATTAGGATTTACAGTCGCAGTTGAAAATGGTGCAGGCGTTGCCTCAAGCTTTGAAGATAAAGCTTATCAGGAAGCCGGTGCCGAGATCCTCTCTCTTCAAAATGTTTGGGAATCAGACATTATTTTGAAGGTAAATGCACCACTGGATAATGAAATTGCGTTGCTACAAGATGGCGCAACATTAGTGAGTTTTATTTGGCCAGCTCAAAATGCGGCATTACTCGAAAAGTTAGCCGAAAAGAATATTAACGTGATGGCAATGGATAGTGTGCCACGTATTTCTCGTGCACAATCTCTTGATGCGTTAAGTTCAATGGCAAACATTGCTGGTTACCGCGCTGTTGTAGAAGCTGCCCATGAATTCGGAAGATTCTTTACTGGGCAAATCACTGCCGCAGGTAAAGTGCCACCAGCTAAAGTGATGGTTATTGGTGCTGGTGTTGCAGGTCTTGCAGCGATTGGTGCAGCAGGAAGCCTTGGTGCAATTGTTCGTGCATTCGATACTCGTCCTGAAGTTAAAGAGCAAGTTCAAAGCATGGGCGCTGAATTCCTAGAGCTTGATTTTAAAGAAGAAGCAGGCAGTGGTGATGGCTATGCTAAGGTAATGTCAAAAGCATTTATTGATGCTGAAATGGCATTATTTGCAGAACAAGCAAAAGATGTGGATATCATCATTACAACGGCATTAATCCCGGGAAAACCAGCCCCTCGTTTAATTACGAAAGAGATGGTCGATTCAATGAAGCCGGGAAGTGTTGTAGTAGACCTTGCGGCTCAAAATGGTGGTAACTGTGAATATACCGTGCCTAATGAAGTCTTTACGACAGAACATGGTGTAAAAATCATTGGTTATACTGATTTAGCGGCTCGTTTACCGGCACAGTCGTCTCAACTTTATGGTACGAACTTAGTTAACCTATTGAAATTATTGTGTAAAGAAAAAGACGGTAATATCAATATTGATTTTGATGATGTCGTTATTCGTGGTGTGACTGTCATTCGTGCTGGTGAAGTCACATGGCCTGCGCCACCAATTCAAGTCTCAGCACAACCTAAGGCCGCTCCTGCTGCAAAACCACAAGAAAAACCCGTTGCTAAACCGGTTTCACCTTGGAAGAAATACAGTTTATTAGCGATAGCCTTTGTATTGTTTGCATGGCTTGCAAATGTTGCACCGAAAGAGTTTTTATCTCACTTTACGGTATTCGCACTTTCTTGTGTTGTAGGTTATTACGTTGTTTGGAATGTAAGCCATTCATTGCACACGCCATTAATGTCAGTGACTAATGCAATTTCGGGCATTATCGTCGTCGGTGCTTTACTCCAAATTGGTAGCGGTGGCTGGGTTAGCTTATTTTCATTTATCGCAATATTGATTGCGAGTATTAATATTTTTGGTGGATTTACTGTTACTCAACGTATGTTGAAAATGTTCCGTAAAGGATAAGGGAGACAATTATGTCCAGCGGAGTTGTTACAGCGGCATATATTGTCGCCGCGATATTATTTATTTTCAGCCTTGCCGGCTTATCAAAGCATGAAACCTCTAAACAAGGTAACTATTTTGGTATTGCAGGGATGGCAATTGCCTTGTTCGCAACCATTTTCGGGCCTTATGCTGGCAATGTGGGTTGGATCATTATTGCAATGGTAATCGGTGCCGTTATTGGTATCCGTTTAGCTAAAAAAGTCGAAATGACTCAAATGCCAGAATTGGTCGCAATCTTACACAGCTTTGTAGGTTTAGCGGCAGTTTTAGTGGGCTTTAACAGTTATCTTGACCACAATACAGCAATGGACCCTGTCATGGTGAATATTCACCTAACAGAAGTCTTTTTAGGGATCTTCATTGGTGCTGTTACATTTACAGGTTCAATTGTCGCTTATGGTAAATTAAGCGGGAAAATGTCCTCTAAACCGATGATGTTACCTAATCGTCATAAATTAAACCTTGCTGCTTTAGTGGTTTCTTTTTTATTGATGGTTTGGTTTGTTAAAACTGACAGCGTTGGTTTACAAGTTTTCTTAATCATCATCATGACAGTGATTGCCTTGGCATTTGGTTGGCATTTAGTTGCTTCAATTGGTGGCGCAGATATGCCAGTTGTTGTTTCGATGCTGAACTCTTACTCTGGATGGGCAGCTGCCGCAGCCGGTTTTATGTTAAGCAATGACTTGTTAATTGTAACGGGTGCATTAGTGGGTTCTTCAGGTGCTATCCTTTCTTATATTATGTGTAAGGCGATGAATCGCTCTTTTATTAGCGTAATCGCAGGCGGATTTGGTACTGATGGCTCAGCTTTAACAGAAGAAGGCGAAATGGGTGAGTACCGCGAAACAACCGCTGAAGAAGTGGCAGATATGCTGAAAAACTCAACCTCTGTCATTATCACTCCAGGTTATGGATTGGCGGTTGCTCAAGCGCAATATCCTGTACATGATATTACGGAAAAATTACGCCAACGTGGTGTGAAAGTGCGTTTTGGTATTCATCCAGTCGCAGGGCGTTTACCGGGTCATATGAATGTGTTGTTAGCAGAAGCTAAAGTGCCTTATGACGTTGTATTAGAAATGGATGAAATCAATGATGATTTCTCTGACACTGATACAGTCTTGGTTATTGGCGCTAACGATACAGTAAACCCAGCGGCACAAGATGATCCAAATAGTCCAATTGCAGGTATGCCAGTATTAGAAGTGTGGAAAGCGCAGAATGTTATTGTGTTTAAACGCTCAATGAATACCGGTTATGCTGGGGTGCAAAATCCACTGTTCTTTAAAGAGAATACACAAATGTTGTTTGGCGATGCTAAAGCCAGTGTGGATGCCATTTTAAAAGCACTGTAATAGATACAGATAGCGAATAGTACAAAGCCAGTCAAAATTTGACTGGCTTTTTGTATATAGAGCAATAAGTTTAAATAAGTTTAATCGTGATCACTATCAACAGTAATAGGGCAGGTAAAGCCATCTGGCTTGATGGCCAGTAAATCACATTTGAGATGATCAATGAGCTGTTCTGCAGTATTTCCTAAGAAGGCGGCAGAAAGACCAGTCCTCCCTAAAATACCCAAAACAACAATACCCGCATTTAACTCTTCACACACTTGAGGGATCACTTGCTCTGGCAATCCTTCTTTAACATGTGTTTTCTCTTCAGGGATAGAGAATTTCTGGCGCAGCTCTTTCATCGCAATAAGATGCTGACCACGTAATGCAGTGTTATAAAGATTTGGATCAAAATCAGGTAGCTCAATTGCAATATTAATAGGCGCAACAGGATAGGCGCTAAGCAAATGGACATCAGGATTTTTTTGTATGCGATGAGATAAGTCAGTTGTTAGCTCAATCAGTTTGAGATTAAGAGCATCATGATAAGATTCTTCATTCGATAAATTTGCGGCGACAACGATAGTACCGTATTCAGGCCACTCTTTATCTTTGACCATCCAAACAGGGCAAGGGCATTTTCTAAGCAATTGCCAATCCAGAGGAGTAAAAATGAGTGAACCTAATTTATCATGTTGGTGAGCCATTTTTATGAGTAAGTCATGTTGATGTGCAACAACTTCTTCAATAATGGCTTCATAGGGGCGATTATGCCAAATGACTTTTATATCAATCTCTATGCCTGCTTCAAGGTAATAGCGCGCTTGTTGTTTGATCCAAGCAGCCTTTTGACTGATAACACCTTTACGCATTGCATTACGTTCATCGGGAGATAAAAGGGTTGTCATGTCATAAGAGAGATCATAAACAGGTAGAAAAGCTTTTATCCGCCCACCATTACGCTGAACGATATAGACAGCACGGCGAA
>JAEYFY010000220.1 GCA_023454395.1 Pseudomonadota bacterium | reverse complement strand
CTGTCGGTGATTTTATTAAATTATTCAATATAAAAACCCCTTCAATGGATCAAACTATTGGCTTTTTATCTGGGGGAAATCAACAAAAAGTGGCTATCGCAAGAGGCCTAATGACTCGCCCTAAAGTGCTTATTCTTGATGAACCCACTCGTGGCGTTGATGTAGGCGCTAAAAAAGAAATTTATCAGCTAATTAATAAATTTAAACAAGAAGGATTAAGCATCATTTTAATTTCTTCTGAAATGCCTGAGGTAATGGGAATGAGTGACCGTATTTTGGTTATGCATGAAGGTCGTATTAGTGGTGAGTTTTCCACTCACAATGTCACACAAGAAATGCTAATGGCAGCGGCTGTTGGTAAACAATATGACGCTAAAGTAGGAGTTTGATATGAGCGCGAATTCAATTCCAGCGTCAAAACGTTGGTTCTCAAAAGCTTGGCTATTAGAGCAAAAATCGCTAATTGCATTGCTACTGCTGATTGTTGTGGTTTCTACCCTCAGCCCTAATTTTTTTACCTTAAACAATATTTTCAATATTCTCCAACAAACCTCGGTTAACGCCATTATGGCGGTTGGAATGACGCTAGTTATTTTAACCTCAGGCATTGACCTTTCTGTTGGGTCATTGCTTGCATTAACAGGTGCCGTTGCCGCTTCTATGGTGGGGGCGGATGTTAATGCGCTTGTTGCTGTTGTTGGGGCATTAGCATTAGGTGCCGCGATTGGTGGTGTAACAGGAATTATTGTTGCTAAAGGTAAAGTTCAAGCCTTTATTGCAACTTTAGTCATGATGTTATTACTACGCGGTGTGACTCGCGTCTATACCGATGGTAGCCCAATAAATACTGGATTTAGCGATAATGCCGATCTGTTTAGTTGGTTTGGTATTGGTCGCCCGTTTGGTATTCCAACCCCAATTTGGCTCATGATGATTGTCTTTTTGAGCGCATGGTATTTATTACATCACACCCGTTTAGGTCGCTATATCTATGCACTAGGGGGTAATGAATCTGCCACTCGCTTATCAGGTATTAGCGTCGATAAAATCAAAATCATCGTTTATTCATTATGTGGTTTATTAGCCGCCCTTGCGAGTGTCATTGAAGTTGCTCGACTTTCATCAGCACAGCCAATGGCAGGTAATGGTTATGAGCTAGATGCAATTGCTGCCGTTGTTCTGGGTGGCACCAGTCTTGCGGGCGGTAAAGGTCGTATTATCGGTACGTTAATTGGTGCGCTTATTCTAGGCTTCTTAAATAATGCACTGAATTTATTAGGAATATCATCAAACTATCAAATGATAGTAAAAGCGGTGGTCATCTTACTTGCTGTTTTGGTAGATAACAAAAAATAACTCTCTATTCTCTTAATCCGAACCCCGACAGGAACTTATATTATGAAACTCAAAAAAATGGCGACACTTCTTTCTGTTGTTGCATTAAGCGCCACAATCAGCGCCAATGCATTAGCAAAAGAATCGATCGCGCTTGTTATCTCAACACTGAACAACCCTTTCTTTGTCACCATGAAAGACAGTGCGCAGAAAGAGGCAAATAGATTAGGTTACGACCTTGTTGTTCTAGACTCTATGGATAACCCGGCTAAAGAGCTTGCTAACGTGCAAGATCTCACAGTGAAAGGCACACGCTTAATGCTTATTAACCCAACAGATTCAGATGCTGTAGGGAATGCCGTTATTTTAGCCAATAAAGCCAAAATCCCAGTTATCACCTTAGACCGTGTTGCAAACAAAGGTGAAGTCGTCAGCCACGTCGCTTCAGATAATCGCCTTGGCGGTAAAATGGCGGGCGATTATATTGCTGAAAAAGTCGCTAATGACGCCAAAGTCATTCAATTAGAAGGGATCACCGGAACATCGGCATCTCGTGAGCGTGGTGAAGGTTTTAAACAAGCCGTTGATGCTCATAAACTGAATATACTTGCAAGCCAACCCGCTGATTTTGATCGCACAAAAGGTCTTAACGTGATGCAAAATCTGTTAACTGCATATCCTGCGGTTCAAGCTGTTTTTGCACAAAATGATGAAATGGCATTAGGTGCATTACGCGCATTGCAAACTGCCGGTCGTACTGATGTATTAGTCATTGGTTTCGATGGTACAGATGATGGGATCAAAGCAGTAAACCGTGGCATGTTAGGTGCAACCATTGCTCAACGCCCAGATCAAATTGGTATTATCGGCATTCAAACTGCAGATAAAATTCTCAAAGGTGAGAAAGTGGATGCAACAATCCCTGTCGAGCTTGAGTTAGTTATTAAAAAATAACAACAATAAATACCACGGAGTGATATTGCTCCGTGGTAGTTTTAATCATTAAAACACGTTTTCACAAGGATAAAGGCTATGACAACACCTCGCCTTGCTGTTCTAGGTAGCATCAATGTTGACCACATTATGAATATTTCACAATTTCCAAAACCCGGTGAAACCATTATTGGTCATCAATACAAAATAGCCTTTGGTGGTAAAGGTGCAAATCAAGCTGTGGCTTGTGGTCGAAGTGGCGCTGATATTACCTTTATTGCTTGTGTCGGTGATGATGCAATTGGTAGTGAAATAATCTCTCAGCTTAAAACAGATAATATTCATATTGATGCAATTAGTATTATTCCGCAGACACCAACGGGTGTTGCGATGATCCTTGTTAATGAGCAAGGTGAAAACGTAATTAGCATTGTTGCAGGTGCGAATGGTGCACTAACGCCTACACATTTTCAGCAGTATCATCATGTTGTAGAGCATGCTGATGCCTTACTGATGCAATTAGAATCACCGTTAGAGACTGTTTTTGAAGCCGCAAAACTGGCAAAATCACATCAAACTAAAGTCATTTTAAATCCCGCACCAGCACAACCTTTATCTGATGAATTTCTGAGTTTTATTGATGTTATCACTCCAAATGAGACGGAAGCCGAAATATTAACAGGCGTTTCTGTGCATGATGAAGCGGGTGCAGCAAAAGCGGCCGAAATTTTACATCGTAAAGGTATCAAACAAGTGCTTATCACTTTGGGTAGCCGTGGCGTATGGTTTAGTGAACATGGGCAAGGCATGATAATTCCTGGATTTCGTGTCGATGCTGTTGATACCATTGCCGCAGGTGATACATTTAACGGTGCATTTGTCACTGCAATATTAGAAGGGCAACCTTCCGTTGAGGCTATCCGTTTTGCTCACGCAGCAGCAGCAATTGCAGTTACACGTCATGGTGCGCAATCTTCTGTTCCTTGGCGTCATGAAATCGGATCATTTTTAGCAGAGCGAGCATAGTACTTTGGCAACAATGAAAGATGTCGCCCGTTTGGCGGGCGTTTCGACATCAACTGTTTCTCACGTTATCAATAACAATCGTTATGTTAGCGAAGGTATTCGTAAAAAGGTTAACGACGCTATCGAAACCTTAAATTACGCGCCTTCTGCTTTAGCACGCAGTTTAAAAATGAACTGTACTCACACTATTGGAATGTTAGTAACAGCCAGTAGTAACCCGTTCTATGCAGAAGTTGTTCGCGGTGTTGAACGCAGTTGTTACGAAAAAGGTTATAGCCTTATTTTATGTAACACCGAAGGTGATTACGAGCGCATGGATAGTAGCCTTGAAACCTTGCTACAAAAACGTGTTGATGGCTTATTATTGATGTCAACAGAAGCCAGAGCGCCTTCTCATGAAGTGCTAAATCGTTATCCTCGTTTACCTATGGTTATGATGGATTGGTCCCCGTTTGAATACGGGGGAGATATTATTCAAGATAACTCTTTGCTCGGAGGAGAAATCGCAACCCATTATCTGATTGAAAAAGGCTTTACTGAAATAGCCTGTATTGCAGGTCCGCAAGATAAACTCCCGGCAAGACATCGTTTGCAAGGTTATTACAATGCGATGCAAAAAGCGGGATTAGCTATTCGAGAAGAGTTTGTGCTGACCAGTGATTTTGAATTTGCAGGTGGATTTAACGCAATGCAAAAATTACTCTCACTTTCTGTCTTACCGCAAGCTGTTTTTACCTGTAATGACGCGATGGCAGTTGGTGCTTATCAAGCCATTTATCAAAAAGGGTTGTGTGTCCCAGATGATATTTCCGTCATGGGTTATGACGATATCGACCTAGCCTCTTATATGATCCCACCGCTTTCGACTATTCACCAACCTAAAGATGAATTGGGAAAACTCGCTGTCAGCCAATTATTACATCGCATGGAAAATATCGATGCTGATGATAATGTTCTGGTGCTTACACCCAAACTTATAGAGCGTGGCTCGGTGATAGATCATAGAAAATAACCTATTATATTAATAAGTTATTAGGATATGTATATATTAAATACAACATGTTTGGTATCCTATTAAAACTGCTATATACTTATGCTATATAGCAGTAATTGATAGGAGCTATTACTATGATCCAGCATGGCAAAGTATTTATGAGCAATAGAACACAAAATGTTCGTTTACCCGCTGAGACTCGATTTCCTGATGACGTAAAAGAAGTTTTTGTTCGCGTCAAAGGAAAAGAAAGAATAATCACACCTATACAAAATGCATGGGATAGCTTTTTCTTATCAGATCAGTCTGTAACAGATGATTTTTTATCTGAAAGACCTGATCAAGTCACAAGTGAAAGAGAATCCTTTGATGATTAAATACCTGTTAGATACAAACATCGTTATATTTACCATTAAACGCAGACCTGAGTTTTTGCTACCGAAATTCAATCAACATGCTGAACAATTAGCTATTTCTACAATCACACTCGCCGAGCTAGTTTTTGGTGCTGAAAAAAGTTTAAATTCAACTAAAAACTTAGCTACAGTTAACGACTTTGTTTCTCGACTCACTGTTTTATCTTACGATGAGTTAGCCACTTTTCATTACGGAGATATCAGAGCAACACTTGAGAAACAAGGCAAACGCATTGGTGATAATGATTTACACATAGCAGCCCATGCTAGAAGTAAAGGGCTAATCGTAGTGACAAATAATACTCGTGAATTTGAAAGAGTTGATGGATTAAGAATTGAGGATTGGACTCATCATTAATTCAGATATCTAAACTTATAGAGCGTGGCTCGGTAATAGATTTCATAAAATAATAACAAGAAGATTAACACTATTATTAATGATGCTCTCATTTAAGATGAGGGCATTTATTTTTAGTGATATTTATAAAATTATTAATGTAATATCAATAAGTTAATTAAAAACTAAAACCACCTCTATTTGTCTTTATTTTCAACTTAGCTCTCTATATCTAATCTACTTTTCCTCATTCGTTATGTCATAACCCGTGAAAGATGCAAATTTCCATCAAATCTATTATACTATCGCCCTTTCACATTATCAGAAGCAGTACCCTTTAGCGGATTGCTTAGAACTTTCACTCTTAAACGATAATGTGTCCTTTAATTTATGGGGCAAGTGTTATCCTCATTGTGACGATTAATCGCTTCCCATTTTGATAAAATTTGAGAGTATTATTATGTCATTACCTTCTTGTCCTAAGTGCAATTCAGAATACACCTATGAAGATGGTGCAATGTATGTGTGTCCTGAATGTGCCCATGAATGGAACGATGCTGAACCTGTTGCTGAAAGCGATGAATTGATTGTTAAAGATGCTAACGGTAACTTATTAGCCGATGGCGATTCAGTGACTGTGATTAAAGATCTCAAAGTCAAAGGTAGCTCAACCATGCTAAAAATTGGTACTAAAGTAAAAGGTATCCGTTTAGTGGAAGGCGACCATAACATTGA
This sequence comes from Pseudomonadota bacterium, assembly GCA_023454395.1. Lineage (GTDB taxonomy): Bacteria > Pseudomonadota > Gammaproteobacteria > Enterobacterales > Enterobacteriaceae > Proteus > Proteus appendicitidis. Next base: position 2,074 of record JAEYFY010000220.1, on the reverse strand, counting down.
TTGTAAAATTGATGGTTTTGGACCAATGAAATTAAAATCTGAATTTGTGAAGAAAAACTAAGATAAATTAATAATACTTTTATTAATTCATTCAGATATTATCAGCATTCTCAAAGGCGCTTAATAAGCGCCTTTTGTGTAGATAAACCTTACTCGTTACTCTCACTAAAGTGATCAAAACCTTTAAGATTAGGGTAAACATCTTTGCCATTTCGTAAATAACGAATACCTTCAGCAATCGGCATTATTTGCCCTATACAATGAAAATCTGCACCTGTATGCGCTAATGCAATCTCTAAAGCGCCACGGTTGATTTCAGGTACGGTAAAGCAAAGCTCGTAATCTTCACCGCCACTTAATGCCCAAACCTCTGCTTGTTCTTCGCTCACTTCCGCTTTCATCGCTGGTGAGTAAGGTAATGCATCTAAGTTTAAGCGCGCACCACAACCACTTGCTGTGAGAATATGATCTAAGTCTGAAATCAGCCCATCAGAAATATCAATCGCAGATGTCGCTAAATGGCGTAATGCTTGACCTTGCAATAAACGAGGTTGAGGACGTAAATGCCTTGCAACAAAATAATCACTATGCTCTTTTTCTGTCGACTGTAATCGATTTTGTAATACAGCAAGCCCTGCCGCGCTATCACCTAAAAAACCCGTAACATAGATCCAATCGCCAATTTTAGCACCGGAACGAAGTAATGCAGTTCCTTGTGGAACAAGCCCTTGTATTGTAATTGTTAAGCTCAGAGGGCCACGAGTGGTATCACCACCGATTAGCTGGATTGCATAATACTCAGCTAACGCAAAGAAGGAGCGACTAAATGCCTCAAGCCATTCATTGTTTGTATCAGGAAGCGTTAAAGCCAATGAAGCCCAAGAAGGATCGGCACCAACGGCAGCTAAATCACTAATATTTACAGCAAGTGCTTTATAGGCTAAATCTTCAGGTGAGATAGAAGGAAGAAAGTGAATGCCACTCACTAAAGTATCGGTACTAATCGCGACTTGCTGCTTTTCAGGTACCGTCAAGATTGCGCAGTCATCTCCAATTCCTGTACTCACATCTTTTCGTTTTACAGGCTGTGAAGTGAAATATTGCTTAATAAGGGAGAATTCACCACAAGGCATTATCTATTTCCTATTTAGCTGTGCATACTAAACGAGTTTTATTAAACAAAAGGCCGGAAATACCGGCCTTGAATTATTTACCATAGAGGAAACGTGAAAAACGTTATTTTTTACGTACAGTTGGTGCAGCTTTATCAAGCACGCCATTAACAAATTTATGGCTATCGTCAGCACCAAATACCTTAGCCAGTTCAATCGCTTCGTTAATCGCAACTTTGTAAGGAACATCTTCACGGAAGCTAAGTTCAAACATTGCTAAACGTAAAATTGCTTTTTCAACTTGACCTAACTCTTCAAGTTGGCGGGATAAATAAGGTTCCATCGCCTTATCTAAACGTGTTGCATTAATGGCAACACCCACTAAAAGCTCACGAAAATAAGCAATATCTACACCTTGGGTATCCTGCTCGGATAAAAACTCCAATTCCACATCCGCGATGTCATTTCCGGATAATTGCCATGAGTAGATAGCCTGAACAGCACACTCACGAGCACGACGACGAGCAGCAGGTTTCACAAAATTCCCCTTAAGTTAAAACAGATGATTAGCCTTTTATGGCTTTAAGTACATTGATCATTTCAAGTGCTGTCATTGCCGCTTCAGCACCTTTGTTGCCCGCTTTCGTTCCAGCGCGTTCAATAGCCTGTTCAATATTTTCAGTGGTTAAAACACCAAAAGTCACAGGGATCTCACTTTGCATCGCAACTTGAGATAAACCAGAACTACATTCGCCAGCAACGTATTCAAAATGTGCGGTTCCACCACGGATAACAGTACCTAACGCGATAACTGCATCGTATTTGTCGCTTTCGGCTAATGCTTTAACCGTTAATGGCAACTCATAAGCGCCTGGAACCCAAACGACGGTAATATTTTCAGAGGAAACTTGTCCAATGCGTTCTAATGCATCAACCGCACCTTCTAATAGGCTGTCGTTGAT
>JAEYFY010000144.1 GCA_023454395.1 Pseudomonadota bacterium | reverse complement strand
TTTAAAAGTTGGCACGCCTTGTGCATTATATAAATCAGTTGCTCATTCAACTTTTTATGTCGGTCCACAATATGGGTGGGAACATACCACATAAGCCAGGAATGACGCCAGAGTAAGGTGCCTACCGTCCAACATCACGATACTCGTCTTCGGACCTTATCAAACACAGGGCGACACGTTGAGTGAGGCACCACCTTCATTCTCTTTTAGAGAAAAAAGAGATGAAATATTGACGAGCGGAATATCTCAATAAGATATTCCGCTCTCCCACTTCTAGAGCCTGTCGCATTTCCTCGTTTGTGTTTGTTCTCTTACCTGATTTTCCCAATGTCGGACTTTTTTCTTGTTATCAAGTCATGTAGCATCGCATTACTCTAATAGGTGTTGAGATGATTTCATTGAAAAAGTGGCGTATTTTCCCTCGTTCTTTAAGACAGCTCGTGATAATGGCATTTTGGATGGTGCTATTACCTTTACTTGTACTTGCTTATCAGGCTTATCAAAGTCTTGATCAACTAAGTAATCAGGCGGCTATTACTAATAAAAATGCACTTGCAGATACTGAACGCAGTGAAGTGATGCGAAATCTAGCCATTGAAATGGAAGGGAATTATCGTCGATATTGTGTTTTAAGAGATAAAACCGATGATGATATGTATCAGCAACGCTACCAGCAATACACCAAACTCTTCTCAACATTACAGCAAACCATTATTCCTCTTTCGGCATCGAAAGAAGCTGATGTACTTAATACTTCACTTGAAAAACTAAAATTGATCCAATGCGAAAGCAGCGAACCTACAAAAGAGATGCAACAAGCTTTAGAGCAGTTCTCTTATGCCAATAATCGTATTGTGGTATTAACCAAAGAGATTATTTTTAGCCGTGGTGAACAACTTCAAATGGCAATCGCTGAGAAGGGGCGCTACTTCGGTTGGCAAAGTCTTATCGTTTTTGTTTTCAGCTTGATCCTCATTGCGTTATTTACTCGAATGATTATTGGTCCTGTTAAAGGCATTGAGAAGATGATCAATCGATTAGGTGAAGGTCGAACACTCAGTAATAATTTAGATACTTTTCAAGGGCCACGAGAACTACGTTCATTAGCACAACGTATTATTTGGTTAAGTGAGCGTTTAGCATGGCTTGAATCACAACGCCATGAATTTTTGCGTCATATCTCCCATGAGTTAAAAACACCGTTAGCCAGTATGCGAGAAGGTACGGAATTATTAGCTGATGAAGTTGCAGGTCCTTTAACGCTTGATCAAAAAGAAGTCGTTTCAATTCTCGATAATAGCAGTAAGCAGTTACAGCTATTAATTGAACAACTGCTTGATTACAATCGTAAACTTTCTGAAGTTCCTCAACAAATCGAAGAAATTAACTTGACTGATTTAGTAAATGATGTGGTATTAGCCCACAGTTTACCCGCGAGAGCAAAAGATATTAAAACGATAATTTCACTTAATCTAACTACGTGTCGAGCAGAAGCGACATTATTATCACGGGTTATCGACAATCTCTACTCGAATGCGGTGCACTATGGTGCTGAATCAGGTAATATCTGGATCTCTAGTTATCAAGTTGAACAGAAAATAGTTATTGATATAGCCAATAAAGGAACACCTATACCTGAATCTGAACAAAAAATGATTTTTGAACCCTTTTTTCAAGGATCTTTGCTACGCAAAGGGGCTGTAAAAGGAAGTGGTTTAGGTTTAAGTATTGCTCATGACTGTATCAAAAGAATGGAAGGTGAGTTAAGAGTTGTTCCTTCTGACTATGCAGATGTCTGTTTTCGTATTGAATTACCGCTACTTTCTGAGATTAAATAATGCAAATCAGGTCACAAAAACAAGCATCTCCTCATCATGAATATAAAAAAATAAATAAGAAGATGCTTGGTATTGAAGTGTTATCTATGGCCCCTGCATCAACTAGAAAAATCGCATTAAATTGGAAGCAGTGTTTCTTGTTTATTATGCTTCCACTGGTTCTTTCAGGGTGTACACCAAAGTCGCTTACTGAGGCACAAGAGCCGGAGCCAGAAATCCCCGTTGTTAAACAAAAAACGATTGATTATCGTTGGGCTGAATGTAAAACATTAAGCTCCTTTTATGATGAAGGCATCAATAACGCGCTTTATTGGTTACGTGTCATTGAATGTACAAACCGCATAATGACAACAGAAGCACAACGCCAAGCTAGTAGTGTTGTTGTTACTGGTTGGGATGATGCATTTTATAAAAGTATTTTATTAGAACGTGCAGGAATGACGATTGCCGATCGTCGAACACAATTAGTATTATTAGAAAGCTATAAATTACAATTTCCGAGTTCTATGCGAGTTCTACTATCGACATGGATTGATAACCAAACGCTTATGCTCTCTTTAGCAGAAGAAAAGAATCGTTATCGTCGTCTAACTACAGATATAGATAATAGAATTGATATGCTAAGAAAAGAGAATAATACGCTACAGCATGAGCTGAATATCACCCTGAAAAAGCTTGAAAGCTTGACTCAAATTGAACGGCAGTTATCGAATAGAAAACAGAGTGGTTCTGTTGATTCGTTATCGCAAAATGAAGATTTAACCGAGAGCGCAACAGCAACATCTACAGAAACAGTGAATACAGAAAAACCTGTTACTGAAAAAACTGTTGCTGAAAAGCCAACGGTTGAAAAAACAACTGAAAAACCCGTTTCGCCGCAACCGATAACAGAAAAGCCAAAGGGCGAGGAAAAACAACCTCCTGCAACAGTGGTTAAACCAGAGCCTTCAAAACCAGAATCTACGAAGCCCGAGACGGTAAAACCAGAACCTGTCAAAACTGATACTGACACGCAAAGCTCAAAACTGACTGAAGCAGGTTCTAAATAAGGAGAATGTGCATGGCTGGCCATAAATCAGCAAATCTTTTACTTGTCGATGACGATCCTGGGTTATTAAAGTTACTTGGTATGCGATTAACAAGTGAAGGTTTTCATATCTTCACCGCTGAAAGTGGACAAGAAGCACTAAAACTTCTCTTAAAAGAAAAAATAGACCTTGTTATTAGTGATCTCCGAATGGATGAAATGGATGGTATGGCGCTGTTTGCTGAAATACAACGCCAGCAGCCGGGCATGCCTGTTATCATTCTTACGGCTCATGGCTCTATTCCTGATGCAGTGGCCGCAACACAGCAAGGTGTATTTAGCTTTTTAACCAAACCCGTTGATAGAGACGCACTTTATAAAGCGATTGATGAAGCACTGGAGCTTGTGACTATTGTTTCAGATGAAGAATGGTCAAAAGATATCGTGACTCGTAGCCCACAAATGCTACGTTTATTAGAACAAGCAAAGTTAGTCGCCCAATCTGATGTCAGTGTACTTATCAATGGTCAAAGTGGTACGGGTAAAGAAGTCCTTGCTCAAGCTATCCATCGCGCAAGCCCTAGAGCGAAAAAACCGTTTATTGCCATTAACTGTGGTGCGTTGCCTGAGCAACTTCTAGAGTCTGAATTATTTGGTCATGCGAAAGGTGCTTTTACAGGCGCGGTGAGTAGCCGTGAAGGTCTATTTCAAGCTGCTGAAGGTGGCACATTATTTTTAGATGAAATTGGCGATATGCCAATGGCATTGCAAGTTAAGTTATTACGTGTTTTACAAGAGCGAAAAGTTCGCCCATTAGGCAGTAATCGCGATATTGATATTGATGTACGAATTCTTTCTGCAACGCATCGTGATTTACCTAAAGCGATGGAACGGAATGAATTTCGAGAAGATCTGTTCTATCGTTTAAATGTGGTTAACTTACGTATTCCGACATTAAGTGAACGAGCTGAAGATATTCCTATTCTTGCTAATCACTTATTGAGAGAGTCTGCTAAACGCCATAAACCTTTTGTTCGAAGCTTTTCAACCGATGCCATGAAATGCTTAATGACAGCAAGCTGGCCGGGTAATGTGCGTCAATTGGTTAACGTTATTGAGCAATGTGTAGCGTTAACAACTGCACCCGTGATCAGTGAAGCGCTTGTAACACAGGCATTACAAGGTGAAAATACGGCACTGCCCACCTTTGCAGAAGCGAGAGGACATTTTGAAATGACCTATTTGAGAAAACTTTTGCAAATGACAAAAGGCAATGTGACCCAAGCCGCACGTATGGCTGGGCGCAATCGAACTGAGTTTTATAAATTGTTATCTCGTCATGAGCTAGATGCGAATGATTTTAAAGAATAACCTTTTCAGATAACGAATATATTTTTAAACTAACTTTCCTTTTATGCGGAAGATAGCGGAGAGACTAATTTTTATGAGTCGTAAACTAAAACTCACCATGGCTCAACTTAATTGGGTTGTTGGCGATATTGAAGGTAACTGTGAACGCATGTTATCTACCGTTAAAGCACAAGAAGAGACCGATTTGGTTATGTTCTCTGAGTTGGCTTTATGCGGTTACTCTCCTGAAGATCTGCTATTTCGTCCTGATTTCCAACAGCGTTGTGAAACACAACTTACGCGTTTAGAACAAGCAAGTAAAAAAACAGCGATTGTTGTTGGACATCCTTGGTGGCAAAACGGCAAAATTTACAACGCACTTTCATTTTTCTATAAAGGTGAATTACAAGCGCGTTATTTCAAACAACAATTACCTAATTATGGTGTGTTTGATGAAAAGCGTTATTTCCAACAAGGAAATGAGCGCTGTGTGGTGCCATTTAAAGGTTATCACCTAGGTTTGTTAATTTGTGAAGATATCTGGATCAATGAACCTATCGATGCATTAAAACAAGCGGGTGCTGATCTCGTTCTATCAATTAATGCATCACCTTATAACCGTGAAAAACCTCATGTTCGTACACAGCTCATTAAAGAACATTGCCAAAGAACACACCTTCCCGTGATTTATCTTAACCAAATTGGTGGTCAAGATGAGTTGGTATTTGATGGTTGTTCAAAAGTATTTGATGAACGCGGTACTATTACGCATCGTTTAGCTGCATTTGATGAACAAACTACCATCGTTGAATTCGACGAATTGAATATTGTTCCGATGGCAGATCCTGCTCCGGAACTTTCACCTTTAGCGCAAGTTTATCAAGCGTTAGTGCTTGCAACGCGTGATTATGTGATTAAAAACGGCTTTAAAGGGGCAATTCTAGGATTATCTGGTGGTATTGACTCTGGATTAACGGTTGCTATCGCAGCTGATGCCTTAGGCAAAGAGAGTGTTCAGGCTGTTATGATGCCATTTCGTTATACATCAGAAATGAGTATTCATGATGCAAAAGAACAAGCGGATTTATTAGGTGTTGAGTTTGATACGGTTTCTATTGAACCCATGTTTGATGCTTTTATGGCTCAACTTGCGCCTATGTTTAAAGATACTGTTGCAGATACCACAGAAGAAAATCTACAAGCTCGTTGTCGTGCGGTTATTTTGATGGCAATGTCGAATAAACGTCGTCGTTTAGTGTTAACCACAAGCAATAAAAGTGAATCAGCAGTGGGATATTCTACATTGTATGGTGATATGGCGGGTGGTTTTGATGTCTTAAAAGATGTACCTAAAACGTTGGTTTTCGAGCTTTCTAAATATCGTAATACACTTTCACCGGCTATTCCTCAGCGCGTTATTGATAGACCGCCATCAGCAGAACTAGCACCGGGGCAAACAGACCAAGATAATTTACCTCCTTATGACATTCTGGATGCTATTCTTGAAGGTTATGTTGAGCAAGATAAATCTGTATCTGATTTAGTTGCAGCAGGATTTGATGAAGCGACAGTCCGTAAAGTGATAAAATTAGTCGATATTAATGAATATAAGCGACGTCAAGCCCCTGTAGGGCCACGTATTACAAGTCGTAATTTTGGTAAAGATCGCAGATACCCAATTACAAGCGGTTTTGGTCGCCACAACTGGTAATAGCAGGATAATACGATGAAAAAAATTGAAGCGATAATTAAGCCGTTTAAATTAGATGATGT